>CAUFVC010000248.1:0-4290 GCA_959029275.1 uncultured Eubacteriales bacterium
GCGCTGTGCAGCGGCGGGGGCGGTGCTGCCGCGGAGGATCAGCTTGGCGCCCACCAGCAGCTTGGTATACTCTCCCGTCGGGCGGCGGATCTGCTGGACCAGGCGCTCTACGGCAAAGCGCCCCATACGCTGTTTGTAGATATGCACCGTGCTCAGCGGCGGCTCGGCTACCTGGCAGGCGGCGATATTGTCAAAGCCGATAATGGAGACATCCTGAGGGACGGACAGGCCGGCGGACTGGAAGGTCCGAATTGCGCCCAGGGCCGTCATATCATTGACGCAGACATAACCCGTAGGCCGGTCTTCCATGCCGATGAAATATGTAGCGGCAGCGCGGCCGTTTTCAAACTCATAGATCCGCGTATCGTCCCGCTCTGTCTCAGATAGGCAGATATCCCGGGGGATCTCCCGAATATGGTGATCCGTCAGAGCTTGGCGGTATCCTTCCAGCATCCGGATACGGCTGGAGCGGTCCAGGGGAGCGCCGATAAAACCGATCCGGCGGTGATGATGCTCGATCAGGAAGCGGGTTGCCATGTAGGCGCCCTGGTAAAAATTAAAGCCAACTTTCACGCAGTCCACGTCCAAATCCTGCTCCATCAGGATCACTTGGCAACCGTGTTCTATGGCGCGGCGGATGGGTTCTGTATGATTGCCGATGCTGACTAACAAAATGCCGCACACTTGTTTCGCCATCAGGGTGTTAATATTTTTTTCTTCAATCTCTGGTTTGCGGTACGAGTTGCAGAGAATCGTGTTGTAGCCCTGGGCGATTGCTTCGTCGTAGACGCCCTGCAACAGGAGGGAATAGTAGGAGTTGGAGATGGTGGGGATGATGATCCCCAGATCCCGGGATTTCTGGGCTTTTAAGCTTTTGCCGAGGAGATTGGGCGTGTAGTGAAGCTGCCTAGCCGTCTGGAGAACGAGCTGCCGTGTCCGCTCGCTGACAGGATAGCTAGAATTGCTGACCACCCTGGATACGGTGGCGGGGGAGACGCCGCAGGCCTTGGCGATATCGTAGATGGTTGCGTTTTTGTCTGGCATACCCCTACGCCTCAGCGTCCAGCTCAGAATATAGAATTTGTCCCAGCCCCATGGACAGCTTTATGGAGATGGAGCCGTCGAAGAGGACAAGATCGGCGTCATACCCGGGCGCTAACCGGCCCTTGCGCCGGTCTTCCCCGATGACCCGGGCTGGCGTCGTGGAAGCCATAGTAATGGCGTCCTGGAGGGATACGCCCACCTCCACCATAGTCCGGACAAGGCGGTCGCCCGATGCCGTGCTGCCGGCAAAGGCCTGCCGGTCCATAAGCTTCATCACCTGGTCCTCATAGATTGTCTCAACGCCGTTGGCCTGGCGGTATACGGTGCCCTCTTCGATATGGGAGGCGGAATAATCTAAGCCGTCGCTGATGAGAGAAATTTTATCCGGACCTTTGCACTTGACGATCAGGCGGAGCAGGGCGGTGGGCAGATGGCGGCCATCTGCGATAACCTGAACGGTCAGTTCGCCCTGCAAGAGCCCGGCCTCCACAACGCCGGGGACGCGGTAGCCATTCTTTCGGATTACGGATGAGCAGCTGGAGTAGATGTGCGTGACATCGGTATAGCCGTGCTCGATGGCCTTGACTACGGTATCATAATCCGCGTCGGAGTGGGCGATTGAAGGGACGATCCCCGCCTCCCGCAGAGTATCCGCCAGCGCCAGCCCTCCTACAGCCTCCGGAGCAGCGCCCATCATGCGAATGCCGTCCCAGGTGTCTAACAGGGCCTGTACATTCTCCTGGGTGGCTGGCAGAATGCTGTCTTCATTTTGCGCGCCCTTCTGGGAGGGGGAGAGGAAAGGACCCTCCAGGTGGATGCCCAGAATACCGGGATACTCTTTCTTCGCCTGGCGGACAGCTTCTATGGCCCGCTGGAGGTGGGGGATGGGAGACGCCAATGTAGTGGGCAGGATGGAGGTGACACCGTGCTGCGCATGGGCCTGGCACATACGGATAATGTCTTGGCTGTTGCAGCCCATGACGCCGTATCCGCCGCCGCCGTGAACATGGAGATCCACGAAGCCCGGCGCCGCATAAAGCCCCTGGGCATCGATGACAGTCGCGCCGCCGGGAATCTCCACGTGATCCTCGATGGCCTCGATCCGGCGGTCCCGAATGACAATAACGCCGCTGCGCCTGCATAGAGGCGTCAACAGAGTAGCATTTTTAATGAAGGTCAGCATTGATGACCACTCCTTGTCTATAGAGATATGGACTTCCCTATATCATAGCAACAATTCTGGGAATTGTCAAATGATTCGGGACGATTCCCTGGGAAGCGGCCGAGAATATGGCTATGAGGCAGTGGGCAACAAACATTATATGGATAGAATAAAATATTATAACAATAGCAAAGCTTTTATAGAATTAAAGTAAAAACTGTTGATTATGGAAGTATATTTGGCTATCCTATTAATCGCAGAGGCGATGGCATGATCCTGAGACCGCACTATATGGATATACTGAAAACCTACCGTGATGTTCCGCTGGTAAAGATACTTGCGGGAATCCGCCGCTGCGGTAAATCCACAATTTTGGAAATGTTGCGGGAAGATTTGCAAAATTGTGGCATTGCCCCAGATCACATCATTAGTATGCGGTATACATCGGAAGATTTTGACGACGGCATGACGGATAAGGATATGTATAGGGGTATCAGAGAAAGAATGAGCGGCGGTGGGCGCTACTACCTTTTGCTTGATGAGGTGCAGGAGATAACCGGATGGGAAAAGGCTGTCAACAGCTTGCTTGAAAATGCCAATACGGACATCTACGTTACCGGATCAAATTCAAAGATGATGGCAAGCGAGATATCGACGTATCTAACAGGCCGGTATATTTCGATCCCGGTCTTTACCCTTTCCTTTGCCGAATATTTGGAATTCAAAAAAACAAGCAAACTGTCTCGGAAAGAATTGTTATATGAGTATTTGCGTATGGGCGGTTTCCCGATCGTAGCCCTCAGCAGCCTTGATGAGCGATCTGCCTATCAGATCGTGGAGGGGATCTATAATTCCGTTATTACAAACGACATCGCAAAACGCCACAACATCTCGAATTTTGATTTGTTCAACCGCGTTGTAAAATTTATCATCGAGAATGTCGGCAAAACTTTTTCCGCCAATGCAATCGCAAAATTTTTGAAAAGCGAGGGTCGAACGCTATCGGTCGAGGCTGTGTATAATTATCTGGAATGGCTGGAAAAAGCCTTTGTGATCTATCGCTGTCAAAGATATGACTTGCAGGGCAAATCCGTGCTGAAAACGCAAGAAAAGTTTTATCTTGCAGACCCTTCTCTCAAATATTGCCGTATGGGTTTCAATCCGAAGTCCATCGCCGCAATGCTTGAAAACATCGTTTACTTTGAACTTCGGAGAAGAGGGTATACGGTGTATATCGGCAAGAACGAAACAAAAGAAGTTGACTTTGTAGCGGTGCGGCGGGATGAGCGCATCTACGTTCAGGTATGCCGCAAGCTGCCGGAGGAATCTGACAGGGAGGTGGCAAATCTGCTTGAAATAAGGGATCATTATCCCAAATATGTCGTAACCCTGGATGACCTCGCCTCCGGCA
Organism: uncultured Eubacteriales bacterium; assembly: GCA_959029275.1. Taxonomy (GTDB): domain Bacteria; phylum Bacillota; class Clostridia; order Lachnospirales; family Bianqueaceae; genus Bianquea. Next base: position 3,618 of record CAUFVC010000248.1, read on the forward strand.
ATATCAATGGCGTAAAGATTATGCACTTGTCCGATTTCCTGCTGAGCAGCGGATATTAACCTTTAAACAGCGCCCGTATGAATACGGGCGCTGTTTAGTCCAAGAGGCTGTATTTTTGGTCGAATCAATACACAATCTCGATCTCCACCGATTTCTTGCCGCGTATCATGTCGTAAGGCAAGAAATTGCTGTCAAGGGTTTCCCCGTCCACAATGATTTTTTTGGCGCGGGCGTTTTCCGCCGGGAGTTTCGGAGAATGAACCACACATGAGATTCCGCGGTACACCCTCGTGTAGGAGAAGCCGTCCCATTCCAGCGGCACACAGGGGTCGAGGATGACTCCGTCGTAATCCGGCCGGAAGCCTAAGATGTACTGAGAGGCGGCAAGAAACATCCAGGAGGCGGTCCCGCTGAGCCATGAGCATTCCCCTGAGCCGTAGCGCTCATGGGAGGGACCGACCATGGAGGACGAATAGATATACGGCTCAACTTTGCATACATCCGCCCTGTCGTTGCGAACCGTGGGAAGCTCTCGGTGATAGAGGGAGTACGCATCCTCATTTCTTCCGAGAAGCGTCTCCGCGATAATGGCCCACGTGCTCGCGTGGAAGAAAAGTCCGCCGTTTTCGCGTATGCCGGTCTTCATGCCAAAGAAATATTTCTTCTGGAAGTC
>CAUFVC010000249.1:0-4233 GCA_959029275.1 uncultured Eubacteriales bacterium
CTGCGCAAGAGCCGGGCTTTGTTCTTTTTCGCGCCTCTCTTAGTGAGACAGCCCCATCTCCTGCTTTACCTCCGCAAATGCCCAGGCGGGATTCGAACGGTCTGCCTATCTGCGGTGGGACTTATTTTGAGCTGTCTGTCCTACTTTCCTGTGGCCAGCCCCGGGCTGGCTCTCCTGCTCTATATTCTCCTTCCGGTGGCCGAGCTGTCGGTGGTGTTTTCGCTGCTGGCCGTCCTTGTGAAGCGGCTTCCGGATGAAATCCGCAGCGGCTGGCTGATCCGCGCCAAGCTCGTTCAGCTCTGTCAAGCGCTATTATTTCTATTCTCCATTTTTTCCGTTTTATTTTCAGCCATTCTCGTTTTTCAGGTTATCACGGTTATCCTGCAAGTCGCCTGTGGTATCTATATCCTTCTGACCATGTATACACTCATGCACGTGGAGGCCACATAATACAAGAGCGCTCCCCTGAGTCAGCTTACGGCGCTGTGTCTGGGGAGCGCTCTTGTCTATAAATATTTTCGCATTTGCTTAAGGGCCGTTTTCTCGATCCGGGAGACTTGCGCTTGGCTGATTCCAACTTCCGCGGATACCTCCATCTGGGTCTTGCCCTGAAAGAATCGAAGATTCAGTATCTTTTTCTCCCTGGTTCCAAGCTTCTTCATGGCTTCCCCCAGGGCGATATTCTCAAGCCACGTGTCATTCCCGCTCTTCTCATCCTTAATCTGATCCATCACGTAGAGGGCGTCCCCATCTTCATGGAACACAGGCTCATACAGAGAAATTGGGTCCTGGATGGCATCCATTGCAAAAACCACGTCCTCCTTTGCCATATTCATCTCCTTTGCAATCTCTTGAATCGTCGGCTCTTTTCCGTTCTCCTTCGTCATACGCTCTCGAACCTGCAATGCTTTATAGGCGGTATCACGAAGTGAACGGCTGACTCGGATTGCATTATTGTCCCGCAGATATCTCCGGATCTCTCCGATGATCATGGGTACCGCATACGTGGAAAAGCGGACATTCTGGGTTACATCAAAATTGTCAATGGCCTTGATCAGCCCCACACAGCCGACTTGGAAGAGATCATCCGCATACTCGCCCCTATTGTGAAAGCGCTGGATGATGCTCAACACCAGCCGTAAATTACCATTGATATATTCATCGCGCGCGGCCTTGTCACCCTGCTGAATTCTTTCAAACAGTTTTTCCTTTTCTTCCTGGGTCAACACCGGCAATTTCGCCGTATTGACGCCGCAAATCTCAACCTTGTTCATGGCCATTTTCATTCCTCCCGCGTTACATCCTTCACTAAAGAGGATTGCCCGCCAAAAGGATTTTATACACACGGTCCCTCTTTCAAGGGGGCGGTAACTTATGGAAAATTAAAGCATCCGGATAATTTCTTTCTGTAGCCGCTTCATGATCTTTTTTTCCAGTCGAGAAATATAGGATTGGGAAATACCCAATAGATCCGCCACTTCTTTTTGCGTCTTTTCGCGGCCACCTGATTTGAGGCCAAACCGAAGCTCCACAATGGCGCGCTCCCGCTGATTCAAGATTTCCAGAGACTTCAATAAAAGTTCTTTGTCGATTTCATCTTCCATTCTCCTGGAAATCACATCCTGGTCGCTGCCCAGAATGTCGGAGAGCAAAAGTTCATTGCCATCCCAGTCCACGTTCAGCGGTTCATCGATGGACACCTCCGTCTTAATGCGATTGTTGCGCCGCAGATACATCAGAATTTCATTTTCAATACAACGCGAAGCATATGTGGCCAGCTTAATTTTTTTGTCCGGGTTAAACGTATTGATCGCTTTAATCAGTCCGATTGTCCCAATGGAAATCAAGTCCTCCACATTGATCCCTGTATTCTCAAATTTTTTCGCAATGTACACGACCAGACGAAGGTTCCGCTCAATCAGAACCTGCTTCGCCTCTTCCTTTTCCTCGCCCTCTCCGGCCAGCTTGCCAAGCCATTCCCGCTCCTCCTCCGGTTCCAGCGGCGTCGGGAGAATGTCGCTTCCGCCAATATAAAAAATTCCCCGCGGCTGGGTATCGCTGCCCCACACATGTTTGATCCATTCCACAAACCATGACATCATCGCTGCAACTCTCCTATCATTCCAAAATTATCTCTCAAACGTCGTTGGTCAGATCTGGATGCAGCAGGACCTGATAGTCTCCCTCTGTATCGAATACCTGATCTGTCAGCGCCACAACCGCATTGACTTTTCGCCTGTCTCCAACCATAATATAATCAGGCCGAAACCCCAACAGCACGCCGCTTTTTTTCCCGACTGCCTGATACGGAATTACACATAGCCCTGTCACCGCTTCACCGCCGGATGCCATCACAATGCTGTCAAGGCCCTCCGCATCCAGGATGCCCTTCTGGACGACGATGACCGGTTCCCCGCTGGCCGGATCTCGCAGCGCATTGCCGGTATCCACGATCCCTGTCAACTCCCAACACCTGTCCCCCCACACGATGGTGACACTCAGCTTCTGTGGGTGACTCCGATATTCCCCATACAGCTTCATAAACAGGCGAAGCACACCATAACACCCAAATACCGCCGCCAGCCACACGGCTAAGGGTAAATACCCCGTATGGCGCCGGGCCGCCTCCTTCACAATCCCGTAGGCCGGCCATCGGGTCGAGATGGCGCTGAGAGCCCCGCCCAGCAACAGTCCAAATCCATATAAAACGAGCAATTCTCGGAGAAACGTTTTTCCGCTCGTCCTGCCGAAGCTTACCCAGCACATGAGCATCGCCAGCAGCAAACAGCCGGCCATCTCAAAAAAGAGATGACCGTGGCAGAGCAGCAGGCAGCAAGCCCCTCCCCCTCCAACCGCAGCGCCGAGGAAAATCCAGCGATTTTTTCGCAGCTGTCCCATACTTTTTTGGACCAATTTTAACAAGAGCGCATCCGCCAGGAAGTTGATAAAAAAATAGACATCCAAATAAATGACCATGGCCATCTCCTTTCCCAACGCTTTACCCCGCTTCTAGGTTCCAGTATACCATATTCCATTTTTATTTTTTGTCATTCCCTGTCCGAGGCAACAAAAAAAGATGTGACAAATTATCACATCTTTCTTTTTCCTTAGCAATTGCACTATCGGCGCTTTCGCCTCTGCAGAAACACCGGAATATCGATGGGGATATCGATGGCCTCCTTAGAATCCGCCTGGTTATGAGTGCGGTACTCCTCCTGCCGTGTATCCTCCCGCTGCGAATAAGCGGTGCCGTAGGAGGCGCCACTGCTTGTCCCTCTGGATTCATGGGAATCCGCCACCGGTTCCTCCTCCTCATAGGTAGGGTAACTCTGCTTCGCCTGCGGCTTAGGAGCTGTTTTTTCCGGCTGGCTCGCCTTGGGACTCGATTTCTCGACAGATTTTGCCTGATCCCGCAGCATAGCCGTCTCATTTAAAAAATCTGTCGCAATGACGGTTACGATCACTTCATCCTCCAGCGTGTCGTCGATGGAGGTACCGAAAATAATCTCCGCGTCCGGATCGACGAACTCGCTGATCAGATCTGGGACTGTGGTTACCTCCAAAAGCCCCAGGTCCGGGCCGCCGCAGACATTGATCAGAACGCCGCGAGCGCCGTTGATTGTCGTGTCCAGCAGGGGAGAGGAGATCGCCATCTTCGCAGCCGTCTCCGCTTTATCATCGCCCTGGGCGCGACCGATCCCCATATGGGCGATGCCTTTATTCTCCATAATGGTCTTGACATCGGCAAAGTCCAGGTTGATAACGCCAGGGCGGTAGATCAGGTCGGAGATGCCCTGTACGCCTTGGCGAAGTACATTGTCCGCCATGCGGAAAGCGTCCTGCATCGTAGTCCGCTTGTCCGCCACATCCAGCAGGCGATCGTTGGAAATGGCGATCAGGGTGTCAACGTTCTGCCCCAGCTGCTCGATCCCAGCTTCAGCCGCCCGCATCTTCTTGGCGCCCTCAAACCGAAAGGGCTTTGTGACGACGCCCACTGTCAGAATCCCCAATTCCTTTGCGATTCTGGCGACCACCGGCGCGGCGCCCGTTCCGGTGCCACCGCCCATTCCCGCGGTGATAAACACCATATCGGCTCCGGCCACAGCCTTCTTAATCTCCTCCGCGCTCTCCTCCGCAGCCTTTTGCCCGATCTCCGGGCGGGCTCCGGCGCCAAGCCCACGAGTCAGTTTTTCTCCGATTAAAAGTTTATTCGGCGCTTTGCTCCGAAACAGG
>CAUFVC010000250.1:0-4209 GCA_959029275.1 uncultured Eubacteriales bacterium
TCAGGCCATCGCTCCAGCTGAACAAGCGGGCAACGAAACCGCTCTCGCTCCCCTTCAACACACACTTATACTGTTCCGAAACGACGGGCAGGATGACGCCGAACTCTCCACTCTTCCTCCGGTAGACGAGTGTCTGGGTCTCATCGGGAATCTGCGCAAAATCTGTGCCGAAGTGGGGCCGACACCAAAACTCGCTGTGCCGGTAATCCGCCATGTATCCCTCGACCTCCCCTTCCACATCGATTTCAATGCCCATTCCGAAATCCGGGCATAGAGGCTCTGCCGAGACGGCATCGGCAAAAACTGCTTGTATCCCATTGGAACACTGCCGCACCTGAGCCCCGGCTTCCACTACCCTTCTCTGGTGATCCTTCGTCTGTATCCAGGCGGTTAATTTCATACAAAATCCCCCTATTTTAAGATTGCCGGTCCTGGAGTGCATATTGCATCCCCAACATCGGATATTTCGCTCCGGCCATTTGGTTGTAGGGCAGCGTTTCCCACGGGTCGCCCCCCACGATTTTTCGAATTGACTCCAAATTCTCCTCCGTGTCCGTTATCCCCGGGATCAAGGGCGTTCGAATAAGAAACTCCGTACCGCTCTTCCTCAGAAAATCTAAATTGGCAAGGATCCGGTCATTGAACACTCCCGTATAGGTCTTGTGCTGCTGCCGGTCGGCCAGCTTGATGTCAAACATCACATAGTCCATCTCCCCGACCACAGCCTGAAATACTTCACTGTCAGCGTATCCGCTTGTCTGGAGCGCAACATGGCAGTCCAGCTTCCGGGCAAGCTCCATCAAAAATTGGGATTGCATCAGCGGCTCTCCCCCCGAGAACGTGACACCTCCGCCGCACCGGCGATAATAATCCGCATGCCGCATCAGAATCCCGGCCAGCTCCTCCACCCCATATTCCTTTCCGCTGACCTGGATCAGCCCATGGGGACATGCGTGGATACACCGCTCAAAGGGTCTGCACTCCGGGTGCCCGCATGGCTGAAAACATCGCCCGCAATGCCGGCACAGCGACTGCTTAATCATCAATTCAGGCTCCGCCTTTAACCCTTCCGGGTTGTGACACCACCGGCACCGCAGAGGACATCCTTTGAAAAAGACTGTCGTTCTGGCCCCCGGTCCATCGTGGAGTGAGAATTCCTTGATATCAAAGATTGTCCCCGTCATATGGTATATTCCGTCCGCTGTAGTACGTGATCCTGGTATTCCTTATCCAGCTCGACAAAGTACGCGCTCCAGCCCCATATCCGGACGACAAGCTGCTGGTGATCCTCCGGATGCTGCTGTGCGTCCCGCAGCACATCCGCATTGACCGCATTTAGCTGCAACTGATGACCGCCCAAATCGATATAGGTTTTCACAAGCTGGGCCACCTTCTGTATGCACGCCTCGTCGGCAAACATACTGCTGTGAAACTCCAGCGTCAACGGGCCGCCATTGATGACCCTCTTTAGATTCGGCTTGACAAAGGATTTGATCAGGGAGAAGGGGCCTTTTGTCTTGGCAAATAAGCTGGGCGAGTAATTCGCGCCAAACGCCTCCCCTTTCCGACGTCCATCCGGGGAGGCTCCGATCTCGTCGGCATGCCACAGATAATACATAGCGCTGCCTGTGCCGCCCCTGAATATGCCGCCGCGATCATTCTTCCTCCCCGCTAGCGCGTCTGCAAAGTCATCGAGAAGCTCCACGGCTATGGTATCCACCTCGTCCACATCATTCCCCATCTTTTCCGTCTCATAGCGGAGCTTGGGCAGCCATTCTCCAAGATCTTCAAAATCGCTGTCGATCATATCCAGGAGCCTGTCCGCATACATCTCATTGCCATACACATACTTTTGAATCGCATAGAGGGAGTCCGCCGCTGTTGCGATTCCGGTCCCGTGAATTCCCTCATTGCGGTAGCGGATCTCGCCCATACAGAGACGTAACAGGGGAGACGGAATAAACCACACATTGCGGACCGAATCACAGATTCTGCCGCATTCGTCTTGAATCTCCTGCCGGATCGCCGCCATAAAATCCTCAAAGGTGTCACAGGTCGCAAGCTGACGGTGAAGGCAGGTATCGACAATCTTGGGAAACGACAGCGCCGCGATATTGGCGATGTCCGCTCCCACCTTGGGAATGATAAACTCCCAGCAGGCCGCGACCACGTAATCCCTCGCGTCCTGGAGATCATACCCCAGCTCTGTCAACCCCTCGATCACCGCATCATCGTTGGAATATTGCGGGAAGCCAAGTCCCGCCCTTGTCAGCCGGGTTCCCATCTCATAGACTTCCAGAGGAGTGTTGTGGCTGACGCGCAGATTGATCTTCGGGTCGATCATCGCAAGATCTTCGCTGGCCCGGAGGCAAAGCTTGGACAGAAGATTGAACCCATCGCCGCCATCCGGACCCATTCCCCCAAGCACCATGCTCTGTCCGTTGTCGCCCTGCTGGACTCCCGGATACAAATCGCTATCCCGGTTAAAGGACAGAAAGAAATCCTCGAGAAGCGAAAGCGCTGACTCCTCCGTGTAAAGTCCCTTCTCCATATCCGCTTGCAGATAGGGAAACATATATTGGTCAAACCGGCCTACCGTGATATGATAGTTGCCCTCAAGCCAGAGAGAAAAGTGGAGAATCCGGAAAAACTGAAGAGCTTCTCGAAAGCTGGTGGCGCCGTAGCGGGGCACACGCTCCAGCGTTTTGGCGATGTCCCTGCGCCCCTGCCTTTCCGCCTCGTCCCGATACCGGTCGGCCAAGCCCAAAATGGCGTCGATGTCGCGCCGGCCGTATTCATCCGCCGCTTCCCGCCGTTTCAGCAGCCCCTCCCGGATGACGCTCTCGTAATCCGGCGAGACATTGGACATATAGCCAAGTTCGTGGATATATTTCGTTTTCCGGATTTCCTGCCACTCCGCCTCGGTAAAAATATCCGGAATCTCGGAGATCGTGCGGAGATAACAGATCTCTTCCCCCGGCAGAATAACCGGCGTCTCCGCCTCGCAAAGCTTCTCAAAGCGCAACGCCATCCTCTCCTCCGGCGTCTTTCCAGCAAAGTCTAGGGATACCGAAAGCTCCCTCCTGTACACGTGATGTTTCTTCTTCTGGATAAAATCATACAAGGTTCGGTCCACCGTTCTCCACCCTCTTCACATTATCGTTAATGTAATGATACTATAAAAAGGGCGGATCGTCAAGACCCGCCTGTAAATTTTGTCGTCTCCCGCAGTATAATTTTTGTAGGCAGCACCACCTGCCGGTAGGCTTCCCCCTTCCCCTCCATCACAGCCAACAAAATTTTGACCGCTTCCTCCGATACTTTATTTTTTGAGGAGGTGACAGAGGAAAGCAGCATGGGGAATGAAAAAGTCGAGGCTATATTGTCAAACCCCACGACGGATACCTGGCCGGGGATGGACACGTGCATCCGGCCAAGCCCATGGAAGACCTGCATGGCGATAATGTCGCTAAAGCATAGAATCGCCGTACAATCTATGTTTTCCTTCAAAATCTGGATGATGGCCGCCTCCTGATTGGAATTGACAACCGGTATGGTCACCACCCGCAGATGCTCGAGGGGGGTCCCATTTTCGACGAAGGCCCTCTGAATTCCCAGAAGTCTTTCCCTTGCGCTGGAGATATGCCCACCGCCGTTTAAAAACAAAATCCGCCGATGCTTTTCAGAGAGCAAATAGGATGCGGCTACGTATCCCCCGTTCTCGTCGTCGCACACGACGTAATGGGTCGGAATCCGGTCAAACCGCCGCCCTATCAGCGTAAACGGTATTCCCGTCTCCAAGAGATATCGAACATTCCGCTCCGTCTTCTGCACGGGGCATAGTATGATACCATCCACATTCTTGCTGATGGCCGATGTAATGGCCGTCCACTCCATCTCCTCATCCTCGTCGGTATTCAAGATAAACGATGTGTAGCCTTCTTTTCGAAGAAGCGTCTCCATCTCCTTGATCATAATGGAAAAATGGGGATTGGAGATATCGCCAATGATGATGGCGACACTTTTTGTCTTTCCCGACCGCAGGGAGCTCGCTGAACTATTTCGGATATAGCCCATCTCTTTGGCCACAGCTTGAATCCGCTCTTTTGTCTTCGCTGAGATATCCTTCTTATCGTGAAGGGCATGGGAAACCGTATTCACGGAGAAACCTGTCTCTTTAGCTATGTCCGCGAGGGTTACGCTTTTCAT
>CAUFVC010000251.1:0-4201 GCA_959029275.1 uncultured Eubacteriales bacterium
CACGATTATGTCGTCGCCGCGATTGATGACGCTAACAGCCAATTTTTTCTCTAAGGCTTTTATATTCTCATCAAAATTTCCGAAGACATTTCCCACATAATCCCCTGGAATTTTGATATATTGTTCATTCTCCATCGAATCCTCCATTCCGGAGCGTTAGCGGCGGGGCAACGTCTGCCGTCAAAACTATCTGTGACGCTCCCGCACAAATAGCTATCCGCTGCGATCCTTGCCTTTTCAAAATTGTGAATGACGCCCCATTTTCTTCCCTCTTTCTCTCTATGATTAACGAATTCTCATGGTTTCAATCAGTTTAGCTGTATTTCTGGACACTCTTTTTCTATTGTAGCATATCCTCCGAAAATTCTAAAGAGCAACTTGCAAGAAATTTATTATTTTTTCTTAACAGGTGATAAAATTCCAATGCGCTATTGCCAGCAAATCAAAGGCGCGTGAAGAACGATAAAAAGTACGCACTTTCGGCAATTTTCTGAAAATGCGTACTTTTTAGTCAAGTCAAAAAATAGATAGATTAAAGGACAACCATACTTAGCGGCCCAGGTCACGGTTGGCTTGACTCGTCCTGGGGCGGGACCGGATCCGGCAGCTTCTCAACGGGCTGTTCCTTTCCGATTCTTTCCATGACCGTCAGGTGCAGTACCCCTCGCATCCCCTCCTGGGTGGGAGCCATCTCCACCTGCCGGTCCAGAATGACAGAATCCTTGTTATTCAGCAGCGCGGCCTCCTGTCTCGCCAAATCTTCTTCCAGAATGCTCTGCATCTCCTCGTCGGAATACTGGGCGCGGCTCGGTTCATACCCAAGGTACGTCCGCTTCCAAATGGAAAAATCAGGCACAAAGGGGAGCTTCGAGAGAAAGTCCGACGCTCCGGCGAAGAGCTCTTCCTCCACCGTGTCATAGTAGGTGTAATTTTTTATGGGCTTAAAGATCATGGTTCTCTTCGAGTTCGACGCTATGTAAAGACCTGTTTTCTCTTTGTCATAATACTGCCGCTGAATGTAATCCCTCGCCACTGAGCTCTCCAGCTCGTACTGACATTTTCCCAGCACGTCCCCGTCCGCTTCCACATAGTCGTATGCCGTCACCGATCCGTCATCGCCCAAAATCTCCTGTGTCCCTGCAATCAGCAGATCGCCCTCCTGTACCACGTCTCCCTTTTTGACTTTGGGAACTCCGCTTCTTGTCACGATGCTATAGATGATGCAAGTCCGATCCGACACCAGGTCCTTCGGCTCTCCCTTCTGGACAATGTCCGGCGTCTCCACCGATTCCGACAGCCGCACCTCCAATGTGCTTCCCCGAATGGTCAGCGAGAGCCAGCCCAGGTCGGAGTACTTCGTCAGCATCTTCTCCTTTACCTGATAACAGTTTAAGGACCATTTCCACATGCCCTCCCGGACCCCAAAGGACTCCAGCCTTTCCAGAACTTCCAGTTTGGTCAGAGTTGTATTTCCATCGATGGTAATCGTCCAGAGGAAATTGGAGAGGACCATGATGATGGCCAGGGCTGCAAGAACGCCAATACAGAATAGTTTTCGCTTTCGATACCGGAACATGAGAAAGGGAACTCCTCTTTTGACCAGCACCTTAATGCGGTTTCCCGATTTTTTGGCGCAGTAGGCCACATCTTTAAAGGCCTTCGCCGCAAAACTGACCTCCAGGTAGCCCCCTGTCTGGCAGACATCCCAGTATTCAATGCCTTTCTGTGTAATCAGGTTGAGAAAGCGTGACAAATAAAGGCCCTTGACCCGGATACGGACTGATCCCCGCAGGTAGCGCCCGGTTTTTCCCTTCATAGTGCCCTCCATTCCGCCGTTTCGGACCGGCCAGGAAGCATGACTACTCGTGTGCTTCCTCCTCTATACATATCGAACGAATTGTACCTTCTATAAAAATCTCTTGGCTGTTGACATATCGGATGAAAATGTTATATCCCTGAAAGCAGAAAACGCCTTGTTCCGTCTGAACTCGCAGACATGTATTCGTAAATTCCAGTATACTCTTATAATTCTCTAGGCGAAGCCTCCCAAGGCCCTCCATTTCCAGCAAGGGGATATTCAAAAATACCTCTCGGGGAAGATGGAGCCGATCCAGTATTTTTTCTTGTTTCTTCCCCATAGAACTCCTCCTTTTATGTCCAACCTTTCATCATCCATTGCAGCAAAACAGGCGTCACATATGCTTCGATGGCGGCTGCGCCGACAGCGGCCAGAAGCCCAATTCCCAGCACGAGGACATAATACCGGCTCTTTCCCTTCCACACGGCCTGCATAACAAGCTGCCCGACGAATAGAATCATTGGCAGTAGCAGCAGATTGTGCGGGAAGTACCCCATAAGTCCCATTCCGATTCCCCTGGCGCCATACCCAAGAACCAAAACCGCCTGTGCAAAACCATAGAAAAATCCTCGACCCGCTATGAGAAGCAGAACGCCGATCCACCCATAGGGGATAAAACCAAACGCCCACAGCACAACCATATATTTACAATACGACCATATCCGATTAAGAAGATAGCTAAACCCCTGCACCTGGCCGGACGCCATGTTCTGCGCTCCAATCTGAATAAAAGAGTTGAGGCTTTCCCTGCTCTCCTCCCCCAGGGCGGAGGCAAACAACACGCCTACCAGCGCGCCGGCAGCCCAGAGGATCAGTAAATAGAAGCTGCTGCGCATAGCCGCACTTTTTTCCCGGCCCGAGTTGCCCCGGTTCTTTTTATAACGTCCAGCGTGATACCGTCTCTTCGGCAGTTGATTGCGATAGGCTCCTGATGTAATTTCCATGAAAAAACTCCCTCCTCTGTAATGTTTTCCAGTACTACAGAATATGAAGGGAGTTTACGATTTATGCATGGCTATAACCGACGGATTCTTTACTTGTCTGCGGCGTACACCGCCATGAGCGCGGCTACGGTTTTCCCGTCCGTGATCTTTCCTTCCCGAATCATCGCCACGGCATCCTCCAGCGGATAGCTCTGAATCGTCACGAACTCGTCATCGTCCAAATGCTGCTGTGAGGGGATCAGATTCTTAGCAAGGTAAATGGAGCTCTTTTCTGTGCAGTATCCCGGGGAGGAATAGAAGTCGAATAGGAATTCCACCTCGCCTGCGCGATACCCTGTCTCCTCTTCTAGTTCCCGCTTTGCACAGGCTAGAGGCTCCTCGCCCGCCTCTAAAAGTCCCGCCGGAATCTCGAGCGTATCCTTCTTCACGGCGTAGCGGAATTGTTCAACGAGAATCACTTCCCCGTTTTCCGTCAGCGGTACCACCGCGGCGGCCCCGCGGTGCCGAATGATCTCTCGCACTGCCTCATGTCCGTTGGCAAACCGGATCGTGTCCCTATATACATCTAATATCTTGCCCTGAAACACCGATTCACTGGTGATCGTCTCAAATTCCATGTCCCCTGACCTCCTAGGATTGTTTCATCTCCTGAGCGCGATCCAAGGTTGCCTTGGCCGCCTCCATGACGGCTGCTCGAAAACCGGCCTTTTCCAGTGCGATCACGCCCTGGATCGTCGTTCCTCCCGGCGAGCACACCATGTCCTTTAACTCCCCCGGATGCTTTCCCGTCTCCAGGACCATCTTGGCCGCTCCCAACAGGGATTGTGCAGCCATCTCATAGGAGAGTGCCCTCGGCACTCCCATGGCGGTGGCCGCGTCTCCCAGCGCCTCTATGAACAGATACGCAAAGGCAGGCGAACAGCTGGCCGCTGCCATCGCGGCATCCATCAACGCCTCCCGGATCTCCACAGCCTTGCCCGCCTTGCGGAATATTTGGAGAACCGCCTCCTTCTCCTCATCCTCATAGGAATCCTCCGAAAAAGCCACCGAGGTCATTCCCTCCCCCAGCAAAGCCGGTGTATTGGGCATGGCGCGCACGATCCTCTGCTCCTGTCCCAGCGCTTTCTTCAGCGCCGCGATATCGTATCCCGGAGCCAGGCTGATCACCATCGCTGTCTCGCGCAGATTCCCCTGTATCTGCGGCAAAACCTCCGGATAAAACTGAGGCTTGACCGCAAGGACGATGATATCCGCTTTCATCGCAACCTCCGCCGCCGAAGATACCGCTTCCGCGCCCAAGCTGACCGCATTGGTCAGGGCTTGCCCTGATATGTCAAACGCTAGCACTTTATTCTGTAGCCCTTCCCTTGCCAAACCTCCGAGAAGCGCTCCCCCCATG
>CAUFVC010000252.1:0-4192 GCA_959029275.1 uncultured Eubacteriales bacterium
GGTGTCGTGGTCCGAACCGTGTGTTAAGCGCTCGTAGAAATGCATCCCGAAGGGTTTTGGTACATGCTGTCCAGTATCTGTACGATGTGACGGCGGGGGATGTGGGGGAGAGCGTGGCTAAGAATACTCGCGAAAGCATTTACACCCATCTTGTCCGCCTTCCATACGATTATTTTGTGCGGACGCCTTCGGGGGATATTTTACAGCGCTGTTCCTCCGACATCGGTGAGATTCAATCCCTTCTGTCTCAGGATTTAATGTCCATCATCGGCGCCGTGATTACCATCGCCGTCAATCTCGCCATCATGATCGCCATCGATCCGGTCTTGACCGCGGTATCGGTGGCCCTAGTGCCGTTCATGATTATTCTGACGTCGATTACAAAAGGAGTCATGGCGAGGGCCTTCGAAAAAAATAAGAGCTGCGGTGACGATCTGGCCAGCTTTATGCACACGTACGTCCAGGGAATCCGAGTGATCAAGGCCTTTGGCCGGCAAGCGTATGAAAACTCGCGTTTTCAGAAGCTGAATCAGAGCCTGGGCGACAGCGTCCGCGACACAGAGTATGCGTCCGCATACTATTGGCCCTTTTATCTGACCCTGATTCTAGGACAGACAGCCCTAGTGATCATCGTCGGAATTTTCCGCGTTGCAGGCGGCTTGACCTCTGTGGGGACCGTGGTCGCCTTTATCTCCTACTCGACAACGACGATCAACCAATTCCGGTATTTTGGGTACATCCTGATCTCCATAGCAATGGCGCAGGTGGCGCTGGGGCGTCTCGACGCTATCCTCGGCGAGGAGCAGGAAATGCCGGACGGCGAAGAGTTAGAGAAAGCCCTCCAGGGAGACATCGACTTTGAGAATGTATCCTTCTCCTATGGGGAGCGGCAGATTCTGCGAAATATAAACCTGCATGTGGCGCCCGGAGAGACAATCGGAATTCTGGGGAAGGCGGGCTCAGGCAAATCGACGCTTATGCAGCTCTTAGTCCGCCTGTACGATCCGACATCGGGGCGCATTACAGTCGATGGACATGACCTCGGCACAATCTCCCGCCAGTATATGCGGAATAACGTGGGCTTTGTGGTGCAGGAGCCCTTCCTGTTTTCACGAACGGTGGCGGACAATATTGCAATGGCACAGCCGGGCGCGGGGGAAGACGAAATCCGCGCTGCGGCGGAGATGGCTTCCGTTGACCAAGATATTCAGGCATTTCGCGACGGATATGGAACAGTCGTCGGTGAGAGAGGCATGACGGTGTCGGGCGGACAACGGCAGCGGATCGCCATCGCGCAGACGCTGATTCGGAATTGTCCGATTCTCGTGCTGGACGATTCGCTATCCGCTGTGGACGCTGACACCGACAAGCGGATCCGGTCGGCCCTGAGGAGGGCGGCAGCGAATAAGACCATCTTTGTGATCTCCCATCGCATCAACAGCTTAGCGGCTTGCGACCGCATCCTTGTGATGGAGGACGGCGAGATCACAGCGTGCGGGACGCATAAAGAGCTGGCAGCGGAGGAGGGGCTGTATCGGCGCATTATGGAAATTCAGTCCGCAGACCGTGATATGGCCATGGAGGATGTGGAAAAGGCGCATCGGGAGGAGGGACTGGGATGAAGAAAACGGATACGCAGATTCAGCGGGACGGGCGCGGGATGCTAAACCGGTTGCTGTCATACCTAAAACCATTTCGCGGTGAACTCGCCTTCGGTATCTTTGTCCTTGCGATGCTGGCAGCGCTGGATACAATTTTTCCCATCATGCTGAGGGAGGGCATTGACCGCTTTGCGGAGTCGGGTTCCCTTGAGGGGATCTGGGAATATATAGGGATTTACCTTGCGCTTATCGCGCTGTCCACCGTATTTGTCTCTCTGGGCCTAAAATCCTGGGCTCGAAGCTGGGGTTATTTGCTCAACGCGCTGCGGCGGGATCTATTTGGAAAACTGGAATGTCTCTCGCTGGATTACTATGATACGGCGCGCTCGGGATGGATTATCGAACGGTTCATGCGGGACGTGGACATCATTGCGTTTTTTCCAACTAAGTTTGTCCATCAGCGCGGAAGCTGTGTGTTTCGCCTCGGGTTCTTTACCGTGGTCATGCTTGCGCTTGATTGGCGCATGGGGCTGATTATCATAGCCACCATACCGCTAATCCTGATCCTCATCAAGGTTTTTAGCAGATTGATGATCAAACGCCAGCGGGAGGCGCGGCGGCAGGGCTCCGATATGACGGCTTTTTTCTCGGAAACCGTAACCGGAGCTAAAAATATTAAATGCCTGAATCTGGAGGACAGGTTGACAGAAGAGTTTTATGGACAATCCACGCAGGTTAAAAAGGTGTCCATGTCGCTGATCCGCGTTAATTCCGCGTACTCACAGGCAATCTACTTTATGGGATGTCTCACCATGGGCATTGTGGTCACCCTTGGCGCGTCCCTCTGCCTTGATTCTAGCATGAGCGTTGGAACCCTGGCAGCCTTTATCTCCTATGCCACTGCGCTTTACAACAATATTGTCAGCCTGTCAGCTGTGGGGGAGCGATACCAGAACTGCAAGGCGGCCATGGAGCGGTATTTTTCCCTGCTGGATCAGCCGGTTCGGGTGGACGATACCCCGGAGGTTAAGGCGCAGTATCCCGACGAGGCGTCCATAGCGCATCTGCCGAAGTTACATGGCGGCATCACCTTTGAGAATGTATATTTCTCCTATGAGGATGGACAAACGGTTTTTCACGGACTCAATCTGACCATCCGGCCTGGGGAGACCGTTGCCCTTGTGGGTGAGACCGGGGCGGGAAAGACAACCCTCGTCAATCTAGCCTGCCGGTTCTATGAACCGACAGAAGGTCGAATTCTCCTGGACGGACAGGATTATCGAAATCTGCCACTTCGGCATATATACAAAAACCTGGGCTATGTGCTCCAATCGCCCCATTTATTTTCAGGTTCGATCCTTGAAAATATCCGGTACGGCCGGCTGGACGCCACCGAAGAGGAGGTAAAGGCGGCGGCGAAGATGGTGTATGCGGATGCCTTCATTTCCCGGTTGGCGGAGGGGTATCAGACGGATGTAGGAGAAGCGGGAAGCCTGTTATCCACCGGCGAGCGGCAGCTCGTGTCCTTTGCCCGCGCACTGCTAGTTGACCCATCGATTCTTGTATTGGACGAAGCCACGGCCAGTGTGGACAGTGAGACAGAGGTCCTAATCAGCAGAGCGACGGAGGCGCTCATGGCGGGTCGGACCACCTTTATCATCGCACACCGGCTATCGACGGCGCGAGGGGCAGACCGAATCCTGGTGGTCGATCACGGGGAAGTGGTGGAGGATGGAACCCATGAGGAACTGATGGCAGCTCGAGGGCATTACTATCGCCTGAATCTTCGACAGTATGAAAATGAATTGTTGGCCTAAAACACAAAGATCCGCCTCACGGCGGATCTTTGTGTGAAGAACCAAAAGTTTGCGGAATGCAAACTTTTGATTGCGGGACGCAAACTTTTTTATTCTGCGGAAGGAGCGCCTACAGGACAGACACCGGCGCAAGCACCGCACTCGATACAGGTATCGGCGTCAATTACATATTTGCCGTCGCCCTCCGAAATTGCGCTGACGGGGCACTCCGCCTCACAAGCGCCGCAGCTGATGCATTCATCGCTAATTACGTATGCCATGGAAATAGCACCTCCTATAAGTATTGATATTCATCGTGTGATGAATTCCTTTATAAATAACACAGTCTTATTCTACCGTATTCCTTTGATTTGCGCAAGGAAATTTTTTATGAATTTTTATTCCGTAGAAGCTGTGCATTTACCGTTTCAACAAATGTTTAGGATGGAGACGAAAGCGGTATTCCATACTGCCGCAGGATAGCGGCCGCCCCGGCAATCTGCGCCTTGGTAGGCTCCGGCGTATCCGATAGGGTATAGGAATATTGCAGCGTTTTCCACTTATATTCCCCCAGCTTATGGAAGGGAAGAAGATCCACGCGCTGAATATTCTCCATGGGCTGAAGAAAAGCGCCCAAGCGGTGAAGTCCCTCTTCCTGGTCCGTCAGACCGGGAACCAGCACAAACCGAATCCATGTGGGGATCGCCTGCTCCTGAAGATAGCGGGCAAATTCCAGCGTGGGCTCTAACGCCCCGGCGGTGAGCTCGCGATAGCGGTCGGGATCCATATGCTTGA
>CAUFVC010000253.1:0-4190 GCA_959029275.1 uncultured Eubacteriales bacterium
ATCACGGGGACAAAGGGAAAATCCACCACCGCGTATTATGTGAAATACATCCTGGACGCCTACCTATTGGCTCACCGGAAAAACAAGAGCGGTATTATCTCCTCCATCGATACCTATGATGGCGTGATCCAGGAGGAGTCCCATCTGACCACACCGGAAGCCATGGATCTGCATATGCACTTTCGCAATGCGGTCAATAGCCAGATTGAGTATATGGAGATGGAGGTATCGAGCCAAGCGCTGAAATATAACCGGGTTGACGGCATTACCTTCGATGTGGGCATTTATCTCAATATCTCCGAGGACCATATCAGCCCGCTGGAGCACCCAGATTTTGAGGATTATTTTGCCGCGAAGCTTAAGATTTTTGAACACTGCCGCACCGCTGTGGTGAATATGGACGCAGACCGGTGGGAGGATACCCGAAGAGCCGCGCAGCGAGCCAGTTCGCTGTTGACCTTCTCCACACAAAATCCCATGGCCGACATTTTGGGGTATGATATCCACAAAGAAGGCCATGATACGATTTTTAAAGTCAAGACGAAGGAGTTTGACAGGCAATTTCGCCTTACGATGCCAGGGCTATTCAATGTGGAAAATGCGTTGGCGTCCATCGGGGCGGCGATGGCTCTGGGCATCCCGGTGGAATACATGGTAGAGGGCCTGGAGAGGGCTAGGTCCAGCGGCCGTATGGAGATCTATGCTTCCAAAGACAATCAAGTTGTCGCCATTGTGGATTACGCTCACAACAAGCTCAGCTTTGAAAAGCTGTTCAGCTCAGTGCAGCAGGAGTATCCAGGCCGCGATATCATCAGTATCTTTGGCTGCCCAGGGCTTAAAGCGCTGTTGAGAAGGAAGGATCTGGGGACCATCGCAGGCAGGTACTCAAAGAAGGTCTATATTGTAGCGGAAGATCCGGGCCTGGAGCCGTTTATGGATATTAGCCGCGATATCGCGCAGTATGTGGAAGCGCAGCACTGCGAGTATGAGATTATCGAAGAACGCGGTGAGGCCATCCGAAAAGCGATTTCACAGGGAAGAAATGCAGTCCTGTTGATTACGGGTAAGGGGAATGAAACGCGGCAGAAGTACGGCGCAAACTATCTGCCCTGTATATCCGATGTGGAATACACAAAAAAATATTTGGAAGAATATAATTCGCGCCAAAAAGAGTGGGAACCTATATATTGACTTTATAGGCGACTGGCGCTATAATACGGGTATGGAAAGGAGGCGTAGCGATGAAAAAGTTTGGAAAGTTTATGGTATTTACATCGATTGCTGCTGCGGGCGCCGCCGCGGTTCTGTATTTCAAGAAGAAAATTGTGGGTGATCCTGCGGACGAGGATGTTTTTGACGACGAAAACTGCGACTGCCAGAAGGAGGAACCGGAGGTAGCGGAGGAATCGGCAGAACCTTCCGACTCAGCGGAGGAGGACGGACAGGAAGAGCCCGCTGTGGAAGAGGCTTCCCAGGAGGCAGCTTCCCAGGAGGAAGCGGAAGAGGAAGAGAAATAAGTCTGTTTGCGGTGGAAGCCTGAAATGTAGTAAAAAGAAGACATATGCTCATGATACGCCACGGGCAATGTCTTCTTTTTACTATAATGGGCAAATCAAAAGTCTGCACAGGAAAAGAATTAGAAAATTATTACGGGAATTTAATCCATTATTAATTTGGAGTTCATGCAAAAGTTACAATTTAGAGGTATAATATTCCTATATTGAGAAGTCCCATTTGCATATGGAGGGAGCGTTTTCCCGTTCAAGATGCGGTTTTCTCAAAACGAAGTTCTCTTCGGGAAAGGAGGGTTATCCTAAGGAGCGGCAGCATAAACATAAGTGGAAAGTAAGAGAAATAGAGGTGAGTTGTAGTCGTGAATGTAGCATTCTTTTTAACTCCAAAGAATGAGATCGTGTATCTGGAGAAGGACATGACATTGCGGCAGGCATTGGAGAAGATGGAGCATCATCGGTATAAATCCCTTCCCATCATCGATGAAGAGGGAGGGTATTATGGAGTCGTGACAGAAGGGGACGTCCTGTGGGAGATGAAGCGAAATCCCAATCTGACGTTCCAGGATACGGAGAATATCCCCTTGTCGCAGATTCCTCGATATTGGCAATACAGACCGGTCCGAATCAGCGCCAGCATGGACAGTCTGATCGAATTGGCCGGGATGCAAAGTTTTGTGCCCGTCGTGGACGATGGAGATATCTTTATCGGGATTATCAAGCGCAGTGACATCATCAACTACTGTTACGGCGCATTGGATAAAGCGATGAAAAAGAATCAGTCCCGCAGCCATGCTTGGAGTCATAAAGTAGAGGTATCTCTTGACATGCAGTGATGAATTTCTTACCGAAATGAAAATGCGGGAAGTCCCGTTTTTATAGTACCACATTTTATAAACGCCAGCCTTTGCAGAGGAAGCGCCCTGCTGAAGACCTGGCGTTTTTCCAATCTGTAACATAAATAACACATGATTTTAATCAAACTTTTACCGGAAGGTCAAATTTTATTCATGATTTTTGGATATGATAATTCTTGTAAGAGCTTTTTCATGTTTTCATATTCTTCATTTTAATTTTCTCCTCCAAAAATATATACTGTTTTGTTTTGGACAGGAAGTCAACTTGATTCCTGTTTTTTTATTTGACGGGAATGTCTGTAATACAAATAACATATGATTTTAACCTAATTTTTACCAAGAGGTCAAATTTTGTTCACGATTTTTGGATATGATAATTCTTGTAAGAGCTTTTTCATGTTTTCATATTCTTCATTTTTATTTTTCTCCTCCAAATTATATAGTGTATGCGCTGGCCGCTCGTTGGCCAGCGTTTTTTTCTAGATACTTGAGAGGACGGCGGTTTTTTGCCAGATGCCTTGAAATTTGCCCGGTATCGGGGTATAATAACGAATAAGCCTAATTTTGCCATTGATGAAGGAGAGTTTGCGCATGAACAAGGGACCATTTTATATTACCACGGCCATAGCGTATACATCCCGGAAGCCTCATATCGGGAACACCTATGAGATCGTGTTGACAGACGCCATCGCCCGTTTTAAAAAGCTACAGGGCTATGATGTATATTTTACAACCGGCACAGACGAGCATGGTCAGAAGATCGAGCTAAACGCCCAGGAAAATGGGGTGTCGCCTAAGGAGTATGTCGATTCGGTGGCCGGTGAGGTCAAACAGATTTGGGATCTGATGAACACAAGCTACGATAAATTTATCCGGACGACAGACGAAGACCACATGCGCTCCGTTCAAAAGATATTCAAAAAACTGTACGACCAGGGGGATATCTACAAAGGCGCATACGAAGGATGGTACTGTGTCCCCTGTGAATCGTTTTTTACAGAGACGCAGCTGGTGGATGGAAAGTGTCCGGACTGTGGGCGTGAAGTGACGAAAACGAAAGAGGAAGCGTACTTCTTCAAAATGAGCAAGTATCAGGACCGGCTAATGCGGCACATTGAGGAACATCCGGAATTTATCCAGCCGGAGTCAAGGAAGAGGGAGATGGTCAATAATTTCCTGAAACCGGGGTTGCAGGATCTGTGTGTGTCCAGGACATCGTTTACATGGGGAATCCCGGTGGATTTCGATCCCAAACATGTGATCTACGTCTGGATCGACGCGCTGACCAACTACATCAACGCCCTGGGATACGACACGGACGAGCCGGGGGAACTCTACAAAAAGTATTGGCCAGCGGATATCCATGTTATCGGGAAGGATATTCTGCGGTTCCACACCATCTACTGGCCCATTATGTTGATGGCCCTGGGTGAGCCATTGCCGAAGCAGATTTTTGGACATCCCTGGCTGCTGTCCGGAGATTCAAAAATGAGCAAGTCCCTTGGGAATGTGATTTACGCCGATGATTTGGTCCGGTATTTCGGCGTGGATGGGGTGCGGTACTATCTGCTGCGGGAGATGCCCTTTGCGTCGGATGGAACCATCACCTATGAAAATGTCATCGGGCGATTTAACGCGGATCTGGCCAATACCATCGGCAATCTTGTCAATCGGACCATCGCCATGGGTCATAAATACTTTGACGGCGTTGTACAGCCGCGGGGAGCCGTGGAGGGGACGGATGAGGAGCTTATCCGGATGGCGGAGGATACGGCCAAGTCTGTCGTCGCCAAAATGGAGGAACTCCAGGCCGCGGATGCAT
>CAUFVC010000254.1:0-4188 GCA_959029275.1 uncultured Eubacteriales bacterium
CAGCGGTCTATCCCATGTCCCAGAAGCTGGGCTCCATCCGGGACGGGCTGCAGAAGAGTCTGGAAGAACAGATGAAGGGGGAGCGGATGCGGATCGACCTAGTTTCCAACGTATCCCACGATTTAAAGACACCGCTGACCTCCATTATCAGCTATGTGGATTTGCTGTCCAAAGAGGAAAGCTTGACGCCGGAGGTCCGGGATTATGTCAACATACTAATACAGAAGTCCAACCGTTTGAAGAATATTGTGACAGAC
Organism: uncultured Eubacteriales bacterium; assembly: GCA_959029275.1. Lineage (GTDB taxonomy): Bacteria > Bacillota > Clostridia > Lachnospirales > Bianqueaceae > Bianquea. The sequence goes on from CAUFVC010000254.1 coordinate 258, forward strand.
CTCTTTGAACTGGCGAGGACAACTAGCGGCAACGCGGAGATCCGCCAGGAGCAGCTGTCGGTGAAGAAGCTGCTGATCCAGACTATGGGGGACATGGAAGACCGGATTGAGAGCGCAGGCATACCGATCAAGGCCAACCTATCGGACGAGCCCATGCGGATTGTGGCCGACGGAAACAAAATGTATCGTGTGCTTCAGAATCTGCTGGATAATGCGCTTAAATACTCTATGGTGGGGACGCGGATTTTCGTATCGCTGGAGCCCAGCGGCGGGAACGCCGTCATCGCCATTAAGAATACGGCTTCCTATGAGATGGATTTCAGCGCAGAGGAAATCGTGGAGCGGTTTACCCGCGGCGATAAAGCGAGGACATCGGAGGGCAGCGGCCTGGGCTTGGCCATTGCCGAAAGCTTTGTGGCCGCAATGGGCGGCCAGATGCTTGTGAACGTTGACGGGGATCAGTTCAAAGTTCAGGTCCTCTTTCCGCTCTTGGCCCGAGAAGAGTGGACTGAGGTGGGCTATGATGAGAAAGAGGCGCTGGAATCGGAAACGGTGGAGCAGGATTAGAGGGGGACCAGACAAAACGGGTGTAGCCGAAATGCGCTACACCCGTTTGGATCTTTTTTAATCCTGGCGTTACTTCTGGGGCGACCATGTGGAATGGTTTGCCTGTACATATTCATCCACCTGCCTCTGGGCTTCCGCTTTCAGGTCGTCGATGCCTGCCGCCCTCAGCTTGTCAAGGAATTCATTGTAGTAGGACTCCCAGCCGTCCACGCCCTTCGTCCCCCTCTGAAGAGTCCGTATATATTCTTCTGCCACGGCGTTGACCTGTGCGGTGAGGGCCTGCACGTTGGCGTTGTTGAACTTAAAGGACAGCAGCGGATTCACCCATGCGTCCTCTTCTTTCGCTTTTAGCATTTCGTAGTAGCCTTTGACGTCCGCCTGTGTGACCAGGGAGAACATGCAGGTTCCCTGTGTCCACTTCATGTTGCCGTAATCCCAGTCCGCGCTTCCCTGACTGCCGTCGCCGCACAGCCACTCCACCGTGCCGTCTCCATTGTCAATCCAGTGTTCGCCTTTGATGCCGTACACATAGGTCTGATACGCTTCTCTCCCATCTTCCGAGTAGAAGAGATTCATCAGCTGCATAGCCCGCTCCGGGTGTTTGGACGTCTTGGGGATCGAGGTTCCTGTGGCTGTTCCCAGCACATACTCGCATTCCGGCTGGGTGTAGGCGGCCAACACCTCAAAGCCCGCCTTTACTGTCTCTTCCTCCGCCACCGTGTCGGTAAAACCATTGTGGATCGTCAATATGTATCCGTCTAAACCGTCTCTCGAGAAGTCAACCTCGATCTTTTCTAAGCTCCCGGCGTCCATGCGGATATAGCCTTCTGTGAACCATTTTGCCATGTACTCGTAGTTCATCTTCATCTGCTCAGACTCATACCAATTTTTCACCGTAAAAGTATCGTCAAACTTTTCGATACAGAAAGCGGAACTATTGCTTCCACCGCCCTGGCTAAAGCCGACGGTGCCTTTGGATAAATACCAGTTCTCCAACCGTTCCGGGGGATAGCCTTGGCCAAGCATGCCGCCGTCTTTTGCGGCTTTGAGATACTCTTCAACCTTATCATAGACCTTCTGCTTGGCTTCCGCGGTGGGTATGTTGTAGTTCTCATAGCAGAGTTCCTGCAACTCCTCAACATACTGCTCCCCGCCTGCCAGCTCCGCAATCTCCTTGGGGATCCGGAATGCGGACCGATTCCCCACCAGACCCTGCCAGGCGATGACCTGATAGGTCTTGCCATCCGCAAATTTGTGGATATCCATGACCGTTTGTCCTAACGTGTTGACGATATCCTGCCCGTACTCTTCGATCAAATCGTCCAGCGCCATGAGAGCGCCTCGGTTGACTTCACTTTGCAGACCAAGCGCATATCCGGTCCAAGCTAAGTCGATGGACTCTTGAGCGGCCATGGCGCGCGCCCACTTTTCCGCATATTCGCTGCCAGGGATGAGGGTCCAGTTGACGCTGGTGTTGGGCAGATGCTCTTGTATGAGGCGATCGACCTCGGCCCAAACTTTTTTGGAGTCTTTCTGCTCTCCGTTTCCCAGATTCCAGTAGTTGAGCGTGACCTTCTCCTGGGTTTCCGGTGTAACTTCACCCTTCCCGGAGCTAGTCTCGCTTTTGCCGGCGGGGTTCTCTGACTCGCTCCCTTTACAGCCAACGAGTCCACCGCTTGCTAGTAAGGTCACAGCCGTGACCAGTGCAACCAATTTCATACTTTTCTTCAATGTGATTTCTCCTCCGTATAGATATTTAGTTATTTCTCATAAAATTTCCTTAGAGCTCATCGCTCTAAGGAAATTCCTGTGAAGTCATGATCCTGCAAATTTTGCGAGATATCTTTGCGGTCCAGATCGGCATATAGTTTTTGCCGGTTTCGAATTACATCCTTGGAAGGAAGAATCCCGGAGGGACCGCTGACGCAACCCTGTAGGCACATCATGCCTTCGATGAAGTCTTCCGGCAGTTTGCCAAGATTGAGCAGGGTCAAGGCTTTCTTGCATTCCTCTGCGCCAGGGCACTGCCGGACCGTAGGCATAACCGGGTAGTTCTGTTCCTGGAATGCCTTTGTTATAGCGCCTGTCAGCCCGCCGGCCTGGGCGAATCCCTTGCCATAGACGCTGGCCTGCTGGTCTTTATCCTTATAGCTCTGAATGTCAATGCCTTTGGCTTCCAACATGGCCAACATTTCTTCAAAAGTTAATGCCAGATCGGCGGAATCCTCCACCGGATTTTCAAAGACCTCGCTTTTTTTGGCGATACAGGGCCCGATAAAGACGACGGTACAGCCGGGATGGCGGTGTTTTACATAGCGAGCAGTGGCAACCATGGGGGAAACGGTGCTGGAGATTTTGTCGGAAATGTTTGGAAAATGCTTTTGGATCATGCTGACGAAGGCGGGGCAGCAGGAGGAAGTCATCTTGTTACCGATCTCCATATTCATTTTCAGTTCAGCGGCCTCATGGGTGGTTACCGCGTCAGCGCCCAGAGCCGCCTCCCAGACATCGTCAAATCCTATGTCGCACAGGGCGCGCCGAATGCCGCCGAAGCCGATGGCAGTGCCAAATTGGCCTTCCACGGCGGGCGCCACGACGGCGAATACTTTTTTCTTAGGATTGCGCAGGGCCTCAATAACATCCAGCATCCAGGAGGTGTCCGCGATGGCGCCGAAGGGACAGGCGGCGACGCAAGCGCCGCAGCGGATGCACCGGTCCTCCAGAATTGTGGCCACATGGTTCTCCCCGATGCTGATAGCGCCGGTGGGGCAGCTGCGCTTACAGGGACGGATCAGATCCGCGATGGCGTTATAAGGGCAAGCGGAGGCGCAGCGGCCGCATTCTTTACATTTGGCGGGATCTATGTAGGCGCCTCGGCCTGTCATGGTGATGGCGCCAAAGGGACATGCTTTTTCACATTTCCTCGCAAGGCATTTCTGGCAGTTGTCCGTAACGTGAAAACGGCTGATAGGGCACCCCTCGCAGGCGGCGGGTAGCACCTTCACAAGATTATTGCTGTGGCAGCCGGGGGTCGGTTCCTGTCCCATGGCGACGCGCGTCCGCTCCCGAATGATTTCCCGCTCTTTGTAGACGCAGCAGCGGAAGTGGGGGACATCGGTGTTGATAATTTTATAGGGGATCTCCTCCACCTTTTCCTCCAGTTGGCCGGTGAAAGCCATCGCGGCGACTTCTAACAACACCTGGTATTTAAGATTTCGGGTATCCGAGTTAAACTCAAACATGAACGTGTTCCTTTCCTTTGGGCATGCTTACTAATAGTGGCAGACGACTTCCTTGCCGAATTGTCGGACCAAATCGGCAAGCTCCTCCAGGAGACGGTATTTTATGCTCAGATCAAAGGGCA
>CAUFVC010000255.1:0-4188 GCA_959029275.1 uncultured Eubacteriales bacterium
ACCGGAATGGATAAGGAAACTATGAAAAACATATTTGCCCGGCACCAGATTCCTCAGGGGCAATATCTGACGGTTCGCAGATCCCAATATGAAGCCGATACACAATCCATCGTATCCCTTGTGGAGCATACCTTTTCCTATCCTTTCTATGTTAAACCTTCCAACGGAGGCTCCAGCGTAGGCGTCCACAAAATCACAGGCCCGGAAGAATTCCGATCCTCCGTTGACGATGCCTTCCGCTATGACCAGAAACTCCTGTTTGAAGAGGATCTGTCGGGACGAGAAATGCAAATCGCCGTACTGGGAAACACCGGTTCCGCGCTGCATCCGCCCAAATGCTCTCTGGTGGGAGAGTATTTCCAAGAACATGATTTCATGGACTATAAAGCAAAATATGTGGATGGAAAGTTAGTACAGTCCATCCCCGCCGCTCTGCGCCCCGAAACGGCGGAGGCTATGAAAAAGGCGGCCCTCACCGCCTTTGAAGCCCTAGAATGTACCGGGCTCCTGCGGGTTGACTTCTTTGTTCGAGATCAGGAACGCTTCTATATAAACGAAGTCAACACCCTCCCAGGCTTCACCCCCTTCAGCATGTATCCGACACTGTGGCAGAAAAGTGAGGATATGAGCTATAGCTCTCTGTTGGATGAACTGCTGACCCTGGCGGAAGAAACCTATGCCTCGAAAAACAGTCTCACAAGGAGGTTCTCCCTATGATTTCCATAACGCTCGCCCAGCTAGCTGAATATACAAAGGGCCGTTTACTCGATGCCCAGACTTCCACCGCCACAATCTGCGGCGTGTCCATCGATACCCGGACAACCCAGCCAGGTCAGCTTTTTGTTCCTCTCCTGGGGGCTCAGGCCGATGGCCATCGGTTTTTGCAAAACGCGGAGGCTGCCGGCGCAGGCGCGGCCCTCTGGCAGGAGGATCACCCGGTGCCGGAGCATCGGATCCCCCTACTGCTTGTGCCTGACACCCTGCAAGCCTTGTGGGATCTGGCCGCCGCCTATCGAAATCAGGTAAACCCCAAAGTCATCGCCATCACAGGGAGCAACGGCAAAACCACTGTGAAGGATCTGACCGCCTCCCTCCTGGCTACCCGCTACCGCACTCACAAAACCCCCGGCAACTATAACAGCCTCACCGGGCTCCCTTTGACGATCCTGGGGATGGACGAGGACACGCAAGCCCTGGTATTGGAGATGGGGATGGAAAGCTTAGGCGAAATCCGGACTCTGTCCCGGATCGCCACCCCCGACGCCGCCATCATAACCAATATCGGGGAGGCGCATCTTGAGGCCCTGGGCTCCAGACAAAATATTGCGAGAGCAAAACTTGAAATTCTCGAAGGTCTGAAGCCTCATGGCCTGCTGATCTACAGCGGGGACGAGCCTCTCCTGAAAAACTCCATCAAGGCCGGCCCTTCAGAGCGCTTTCGCTGTATCACCTTCGGCGCCAGCCCATACAACGATTGCATCCCCCATCTCCAATCCATGAGTCTCCACGGCTTATCCATGGAATTGGACGGCCGCACCTATGAATTGCCGCTCCTAGGCTCCTGCCAAATTTATAACGCCGCAGCCGCAATCCTCTGCGCTCGCGCCTTCCACGTGGCCGATGAACAGATGAACGAGGGGTTTGCCAGGCTGCAAAAGACGGGAATGCGCAGTGAACTTCTCGATCTCGGCAAGTACACGATTATAAATGATTGCTATAAATCCAACCCTTCCAGCCTGTGGGAAGCCATCAAGCTCTTTTATTCATTCCAAGGCTATCAGAGAAAGATTGCCGTGTTGGGGGATATGAACGGGTTAGGCGAATCTGGCCCCATGTTCCACAAACGCGCCGGCGGATGGCTTCACCCGGATAAAGTTGACTACGTGCTCACCTTCGGGGAGCTGAGCCGCCTTATGGCCCAAGCCGCAAATTTTCCGGAGGGCCGCATTCTTTCATTCACTGATTTTTCCGCCCTTGTGGAGGCGCTGACTCCCCTGCTGATCCCCGGCACGCTTCTTCTCGTAAAGGGCTCCCGCGAAAATGCCCTGGAGCGCTTAATCAGACATCTCCAGGCCCCCGACATCTTTTTACAGCGGGAGAGCCGCGTCGAAATCGATCTGGACGCCATTGTGGACAATACCCGCCAGATCCGCCGCTTTCTCCCCTCCCACACGAAATTATTTGTGGCGGTGAAGGCGGACGCCTACGGGCATGGGGATCTCCCCGTGTCACAGGCGGTATTGGAGGGAGGCGCCGACGGGCTTGTCGTCTCGATCTTGCAGGAAGCTTTATATCTGCGCCGCGGCGGTATCAACGCGCCGATCCTGATACTATCGCCTATTTTGCCTCAGGATGCTCCGCTGGCCGCCCGGCAGGATTTCTGTGTGACCGTCTTTCAGACGGACTGGCTTAAGAAAGCCGCCGCCCTGTGGCCAGCGGATCTCCGCGCGCCTTTAAAACTGCACATCAAAATTGACACGGGGCTGGGCCGGCTGGGCGTCCGCAGCTGCGAAGAGCTGGCCTCCGTCACCGATACCATCCAAAGCCTCTCAGGGCAGGGGATCCCCTTTGAGATCGACGGGTGCTACACCCACTTCGCCACGGCGAATCACTCGGATCCCACCTACTATCGCCGCCAGATGCGGCAATTTGATGAGATGCGGGCCTACCTGCGGGATGCGGGGATCTCCATTGCCAATTACCACTGCGCCAACAGCGCCGCCGCCCTCCAATACCCTGAGACCCGGTTGGATATGGTCCGAATGGGCGTCGCCGTATTCGGGATCTATCCCTCCCCGCAAATCAAGGCCTCCTGCCCTCTCCACCTGAAAACCGCCCTGTCCGTTCACACCCGCCTGCTCAGCGTGAAAAAAGTGGAGAAAGGCAACTGTGTCGGGTATGACAATGGATTTGTGGCGGAGGAGGACAGCTGGGTGGGCATCCTTCCCATGGGCTACGCCGACGGTTACTTCCGGATCTTCCAGGGCTTTCATGTCCTGGTGGATGGCCAATACGCCCCAATTATCGGGAAGATCTGCATGGATCAGACCATGGTTCTGCTCCCCCGCCGGTATGAGCCCGGGACAGAAGTCGTCATTCTCGGTGAGCAGGGCGGCAACGCGGTGACATTGGAGGACATGGCGGACTACATCGGCAGCGTCCCCCAGGAGATCCCTTCGATGTTCACCTACCGGCTTCCCAGAATCTACTATCGAAACGGCGCGCCGGTGCAGGTGATCGACCACCGGCTGTGGCCCGCAGAGCCAATTCTCGAAGCGAAGGAAATCAGCTGATATAAGTCCGGACAGCAGATCCCATAGTCTGTTGTCCGGACTTTCTGTTTGGAAAAAAGCAGGAAAATTTTTTGATTTCTCTTGACAATGTCGAAAGGAGATGATATAATCTCTATTAGAAAATAATTATCAATTAAGAATTATTATCTATACTTAGGAGGTTATGACGATGAAAAAATTTATCTGTAGTGTATGTGGATACGTATATGAGGGCGAGGCGGCCCCTGAGAAATGTCCCCAATGTAAGGCGCCCCGTGAGAAATTTGTAGAGCAGGCGGAAGGTGAAGGACTTGCCTGGGCGGACGAGCACCGCATCGGCGTTGCCAAGGATGTCGATCCTCGCGTTATCGAGGACCTTCGCGCCAACTTCAACGGCGAGTGCAGCGAAGTTGGCATGTACCTGGCCATGAGCCGTCAGGCTGACCGCGAGGGATATCCGGAAGTTGCCGAGGCCTACAAGCGAATCGCTTTCGAGGAAGCGGAGCACGCCGCAAAATTTGCCGAGCTTCTGGGGGAGGTTGTCTGGCCCGATACCAAGAAGAATCTTCAGGCCCGCGTTGACGCAGAGCACGGCGCGACCCAGGGCAAGAAGGATCTTGCGACCTTGGCTAAGCAACTGGGCTATGATGCCATCCACGACACCGTTCACGAAATGTGCAAAGACGAGGCCCGCCACGGCTGCGCCTTCCAGGGTCTCCTGAAGAGATATTTCAGCTAAGACGCCTCAATAAAAAAGTCCCAAACAAAAAACAACGCTCATTTAACGCTGCCAAGCGTATGAGCGTTGTTTTTCATCTCCCAAAAAGCTCCAACCAGATCCGCCTGCAATTTTTTGTGAATTTTTGAGAAGCGCTTGAATTCATATCAATTTATTGATATAATATATCAATAAATT
>CAUFVC010000256.1:0-4137 GCA_959029275.1 uncultured Eubacteriales bacterium
GAGTCTTCCACCGGCAACAGCAGCAGCCAGGAGAGTCAGAATTCTGTCGTGCAAACCGACGGATACGCATTTGAGGCGGCGAAGGATCCTGTGACCCTCTCCATCTATGTCGATGACCCGGGGTCACTCTGGGAAACATGGGGCAGCGACCCGGTCTCCCAGCGGGTGACCGACCTGACCGGAATTTCCTTTGAGTGCATTGCGCCTGTGACCGATGACGACACGAAGCTAACGCTTCTCATTTCATCCAACGAGCTTCCGGACATTGTGACAGCCGGCTGTACCAACACTGCCTGGGAGAGCATGACCTCCAACAGAATGCTGGCTGACTTGGAAAAACTATCCGAAGAGTATGCCCCCAAACTACGCAGCGAGTTGGTTGCGGAGGAAATATGGGAATACTGCCGCCGGGATGACGGAACCGTCCGGTATCTGTTGGGCAACCACCACACAGAGGAAACGCTTCAATGGTTTAAGGATAACGATTACTTGATTGCAACAAACCAGCCAGTGATCCTGATGCGCCAGGACTATTATGAAGAAATCGGAAAGCCGGAGATTAAGTCGGCTGAGGAATTTATGGAGGCTTGTGAGACAATTAAAGCCAATCATCCAGATACGATCCCCTTCTACACAGGCGGCTTGACCACCAAGGGGCCCAGCTATCTGCGCTATTTCTTTGGAATTGGATCCTATTATATTGCGGATGACGGAACCGTATCCCAGTCTTACCGAAATCCCGAATATCTGGATCTGTATATCTGGGTCAATGAGATGGTCAATAAAGGCCTCATGACAGAAGATAGCTTCGTGGACGGTTCGTCGGAAAAAGATAGCAAATCCTTGGCCGGCGCGCTTGCCTCCTACGCCTGGACTATCGGGGAGTCCGGAAAAGTCCCGGCGGATAATGCGGACACGTATTATTATCCCATGAAACCGTGGGATTCATATGAGCAGGTGAGAACCAACTCTGGCTATATCCAGTTCGGCATTTCCGAAAAATCAGAGAATAAGGATGCTGCGATGCGGTGGATGGAATTCGGCAACACAGAGCTTGGAGCCCAGACCATGTGCTGGGGGATTGAAGGCCAGGAGAGCGATGGCTGGTCCGGCGATGTTGTGAATGGTCCGCATTTTTACTTTGACGAAAATGGAAAGGCGACCTACTTCCAGGAATTTCAGGACGCCCGCAACGCGGATTGGTCCGGTGTGGAAAAGAAAAGCGGCCTTGGCTATTATTATTGCTATGTATTGACGAATACGGTCTATGGCAGTGAGGCTGAAGTGTTAAAGAGCGATTTGATGACGCAGATGAACGAATGGTACAGCGATAAGGTCGTCTATAACAACGGTTTTATTTTCAACATTCCCGCCGCCAGCGACGAGTACATTGTCTACCAGACGATTAATTCTCTGATTGAAGAGTACAATGTCAAATGGGCTTTCGCCAAGGGGGAAGCAGAGGTGCGCAGCCTGTATGAAGAGTTCATTCAGAAGGTGGAGGCAGCGGACGAGGCCAAGCTAAATGCGTGGTATACCAAGACCTATGCCGACAACATCGCATAACAGAGGAAAGGAAGTATAAGAATGGTTCTCAAAAATCCTCCTATGGGCTGGAATACATGGAACACCTTCGGGGAAGAGATCAACGAAAAATTGATTATGGACACCGCTGACAGTATGGTTGAAAGCGGACTGTTGGAAGCTGGCTATGAGTATCTTGTAATCGACGACTGCTGGGCTGAGAGGGAGCGCGACCCTGGCACGGGGAAAATCGTGCCCGACAGAAAGAAATTTCCCAATGGCATGAAAGCCGTCAGCGATTATGTGCATGGAAAGGGATTAAAATTTGGAATGTATTCCTGCGCAGGCGTGCGCACCTGCGCAAACTATCCGGGAAGTTTTGATCACGAATATTTGGACGCCCAAACTTTTGCCGAATATGGCTGCGACTACTTGAAGTATGACTACTGCTTTAAGCCGGATTCCGCAGACGGTGAGGTTTTATACCGCAGGATGGGGCTCGCCCTGCGGGCGTGTGGGCGGGATATCGTATTTTCCATGTGCAACTGGGGAAAGGATGATGTCTGGTCTTGGGCCCGCTCAGCCGGCGCGCATCTGTACCGTTCCACCGGCGATATCAGCGACAACTTTTCCTCCTTCAAAGATATTGCAGTGAGCCAGATGCCAAAGCTTGGCTATTCGGCCACAGGCTGCTGGAACGACATAGATATGCTCACATGCGGTATGTACGGCAGGGGCAACGTGGCCCTGGGCGGTTGCAGTGATGAGGAATATGCGGCGCAATTCGCTCTCTGGTGCATTTTTGGCGTGCCGTTGATGCTGGGATGCGATCTGCGCAGCATGAGCGAGGCGACGAGAAAGCTAGTGACCAACAGGGAATTGATTCAAATTGACCAGGATCCCGACGGCCGCCCCCCTCTGTGCCTCTCGTTAGACCTGGCCTCCCAGGAACGGTTTGTGCTATTTAAATTGCTCTCCGACGGCGAGTACGCCTTGGGATTCTTTAACATGAGCGACAAAAAGAGAATGCTTCCGCTATATTTTGAAAAGCTTGGCATTCCATTTGCCAGCGGCTATGGGTTGCAGCTGACGGATGTGTTCACCGGAGAGACCCTGCCGGTACAGAGAGAGATTATGACGCCTCTGATATCTGCCCACGGATGCCAGGTGTACCGCGCGAAGATGGTCAAAACGGTTGACTGAGATAGGATATGCTCTGAGGGACTGACCTTTTGTTTGGGAGAAAAGAGGAGAACGGTACCGCGCCGCTCTCCTTTTTATACTTTTTCGTTATGGCAACATCTGTTGTGCAATTCCGGGTAGATGACGAATTAAAGGAGCAGGCAACCGCTGTATGTGAAAACCTGGGGATTGATCTCCCCACGGCCCTCCGAATGTTTATGAAGCGCACAGTTCTGGCAAACGGAATTCCGTTCAATATGACGCTACCAAAGGAAGACTATAGATCGAACAGGGCGGTCAGAGCGATGTTCGCCCAGGGCGAAGACGCAAAGAAGAACGGCACAGCGGACATGACATTAGAAGAAATCAATGCTGAGATTGCGGCATCCAGAACTGAACGTAACGTAGGAAAGGCAAAAAGCGAATAGAGTAAGATTGAAACATGCGTTGCAGGAGAGCCATCTGCTGTATAAAGCGGGCTTGCACAGCCATATCATGTATAGGGACAGGGCCAAAGAAGCCTTTGACAACGATAAATCGTACAAGGGATGCCAGTAACCTCCACCCTCCTATTATAATATATTGGCATGTAGGAGGGATGCGAGATGAATGAGATTGTGATGATGGCATTACTTGCAACACTTGGAACATGGTCTGTGACAGCTTTGGGGGCTGCCACGGTTGTCTTTTTTAAGACGCCGAATCCAAAAGCTCTCAATCTGATGCTTGGCTTTGCAGCGGGGGTTATGATAGCCGCCAGCTTTTGGTCGTTGCTCCAACCGGCCATCGAACGGGCGGAGGCCACTTCAAGCTTGCCTGCGTATTTTGTTGCCACAGCCGGCTTTCTGTGCGGGGCTCTTTTTATGTGGGGGTCGGATAAGATTGTCACCTATGCGCAGAGCAGGGCGGACAGCTCACAGGGGAGGCCCAATGAACGCCTAAACCGAATTATTATGTTAGTCCTGTCCATTACGCTCCACAACATACCGGAGGGGTTGGCGGTTGGCGTTGCCTTTGGATCTTTACAGAATGGCAGCTATACAATGGAAAGCCTAATGGGAGCTGTCACAATCGCAATCGGAATCGGATTGCAAAATTTTCCCGAAGGCGCAGCTGTTTCCATTCCCCTGAGAAGGGAAGGGTATTCCAGAAAAAGGAGCTTTTTGCTCGGGCAGGCTTCAGGGATGGTGGAACCCATCGCCGGCGTAATCGGCGCCCTGCTGGTTGTCCATATTGAAGCCATATTGCCCTTTGCCCTATCGTTTGCAGCGGGAGCTATGATTCTCGTCGCAGTTCACGAGTTGATTCCGGAGTGCCAAAGAAATCAGTCTGCACAGCCATATTCTGCGACGATGGGAATCGTGACAGGATTTGCCGTGATGATGCTGCTCGACGTCATGTTAGGGTATTCCGACAAAAGCTAAAAAAAGG
>CAUFVC010000257.1:0-4134 GCA_959029275.1 uncultured Eubacteriales bacterium
CGGCTTCAGGAGACGGGACTATACACCGCCGACACCCTCTGCGTCCTCAACCACTTCTCCCATACTGGGAAATCCAACCTCTACCACGACTTGTGCGCCATCGCAGAGCCTATGGGGTACCTCGTCTCCTACGATGGAATGGCGTTTGACCTCTGATCCCGTCTACGACTGAATCTGCTGGGCCCTCGGTCCGGCCTTCTGATCCAGCCAGAGGCAAAAGCAGGCGTCCAACGCGATAAAAATTGCCCAGCCAATGGCCTGTTCCCTCATGGCGGCCTCCACAAAAGTCAGCACAACCATGGCCGGCTGTACAAACATTCCAGCGCGGTACGCCCTGCGCCAAAGCTGAACCCGTCCGCCGGGCTCGGCTTTTTTCTTTTGTAGAAACAAAATCTGTTGCGCCATCCAAAACATCATGGCTCCGAATACGGAGGCGGCGGCTTCCGCCTGCAAAAATGGAATCTGCCGCACCTGGGCTATGGGTTCCAAATACTGAAATCGGTCTAGGTCCCTATACGCCTTAAACTGAAAGCTAAGAACGAGAACGAGAAAAAGCGCGTAGACCCAACGCCCTCCGCCTAGGCGCTGGTGAGCCAGCTCTTCCCCGTAAGCTGCGATTCCCATTTGAAACAGGAGCAAGATCAGGAGCAGCCGGTATAGAATCCAGATTGAATCCACCGGCACCAATCCCATAACCCCGATCAGCAGAATGGCGGACACAGCCATCAACAGCAGGTACCACCGCTGCCAGGGTGATAAGTCGGCTAACGCATCCTGCCGTTTATCCAGAAGTCCCTCTGCAATGGCGAGGATCAGCAGCACAGCGCTGACGTCTGCGGCAAACCGATAGCCGATTCGCCCGTATACCACTGTCGCTGCCGCGCTGGCTGTAAATAAGACCAACAGAACAAGAATTGACCAACTCCGATTCCTCTTTTTCATCGCTGTGCCTCACCGTTCCCGCAATGGCGCATTGTCAGACTCCCCCTTCAAAACTCTACGTATTATAGCATACGGTGGAAAAAAAGCAAACCCCAAAAAGCAGACGCGCTGGAAGGATTCTTCATAATTCTGTAAAGAATTTTTTCTTTTCAAATACAAGATCTATGATATAATAAGAAAAGTTGCAATTTTCAGAGTGCCAGAAAGGAGTTGAATCTGATTAAAGCATCTTTTCTCAATGAGTTTCAAGGGATGAGGCAGGACGAAAAGGTCTTGACCCTCTGTTTTATCACTATTTTTCTCCCGTATCCAGTCACCATAGCAGGCGCTGTGCTGGCCTCGCTCTATGTGTGTTTCGATAAAATAAAACGCAATCAGCTTCGGCGTCTCCGGGGCGTTTGCTCTCTCATTGTTTTCGGCGGATTAGCCCTTGTGATCCCGGCGCTGTATCAGCACTGGCTCAGCGTGTTCCAGGGGATGGCCGCCATCTTGATTTTGTGCTTTGGGCTCTTGTGTCGAACAACCATGACAAAACCTTTGTTACACCGGCTCATGGATCTCGGCTGTATCTTGAGCGTTCCCTGCTTGCTCTGCGCCATTATACAAAAGCTCTGGATTCCTTCCTCTCTTCTGGATGGGCGGGCATCCTCCGTTTTCTATAACCCTAATTATTATGGCACCATCCTGGAATATTGCATCCTAATCAGCTTCTACCGCTTCATGACCTGCCCCTCAAGAAAATGGTGGTATTTGGCGGTCATCGGCCTCAGCTGCATTGGGATCTACCTCTGCGACTGTATCTCCGCGAGACCGGCTGTGTTTCTCGGCTGCTTCGCAATGCTGCTCTATATGAAGCGCTTTCGGCTGTTTACCTTAGTCCTCGCCGCTTCTATCTTGTACGCCGTGGCGGCTCTCATCGTCCCCGGTGTGCTATGCCGCCTGCCGATTCTGGACCGCATGATCGAGCTGCGGGTTGACATCTGGGAGACGGCGGCAAAGGGCTTTCTCCAGCACCCGCTATTTGGCCAGGGAACCTTTACATACCAGTATATCTGGCCGACCATTCCGGGCGGCGCGGCGAACGACCACTCCCACAGCCTGTATCTGGAGCCGCTGTTGAACTATGGCATCGTGGGGACCGCAGCACTTCTCTCCTATTTCGCACTCCAATACCGCAGCCTATGGCATTCCATGCGGGAAAAGCAGGAATCGTATCTGACAGCTGTACTGCTGGGTTTGACCGTCAGCACGCTGGTCCACGGCATCTCCGATGTGACCGTCGCCTGGGTTCAGACGGGTATGCTGTTCCTATTCCTGCTCAGCTCCACGGAATGTCTTGCGGCGGTGAAAAATCATACCGCCCGGCGCCGGCACAGGGCAAAAGCAAACGCACATCTCTCCCAATCTCCGTAAATCAGTGGCGCTACCTCTGATAAGGGCGCAGCTTGATCAGCAGAACGCTGTTGGAATCCATGGTATAATATTGCTGGATCCGATCCGTGGAATAAACTTCTGTTTTGATTTGCTGAAGCCCTCCTGTCTCCTGAAGCGAATAAAATTCCGCTGCCATGGGGCGATCTGCGCCCAATTCTAGGTCTAGGCAGCCCTCAATGGAATCTTCCCCGTGATGGCTCAGCAGGATCGCCATATTTTTCTCGTCCCGCGCCGCTAGGCACTGAGGGGCCTGGGCGGCCGGCTGGGCCACTACCTGTACCTGGCGTCCCAAGCGATAGAGCGCGTCAAAGGCGACAAAGCTATAGAACGCCGGCTGGGGAACTCCGTAGAGATTAAACATTCCGCACCAGCTAGAGCTGGGCTGCCCATCATAATAGTTGCAGGCCGCGAGGGGCGAGTTCTGCATCTCGACAAAGCAGGACGCCACAAAGGACGCGCCGAACCGGCTCTTCTGCTTCTCAAACAGTTCCTGCTGGAGATATTCACTGCCCTCCTGGCGGTATTTTGTCCAGAACTCTGGCATCGGCTCAATGTAATTCCACTCATCGCAGAGGATCTCTGCCGCTTCCAGTCCGTACGCCCGCAGCCGCTCCCTTGCCGTAACGGCGTCGTCTGCAATCTGATCCACGGCGGAGGAGTACCCGTGCCACGAGAAGAAATCCAGCGGCGCTCCGGTATCGCGGACATGCCGCAAGAATCCCTCTCGAAAGGTCTCATTGTGGATGGTGCAGCCGGCATAGCCTCCGACCTTAATGCCGGGGAATGCTGCCTTAATGGCCTTTGCCGCTGTCTCATACAGGCGGTAGTAGGTCTCCGGCTCACCGATCCACATATCGGGTTTCTTAGGGTTGTTATCCGGCTCATTCCAGATCTCCCAGTAGGGGACATCATAGGTAAAGCCATCCGCCCATCCCTGGGTGTAGTGCCGGATGATGCCGATGCAGATTTGAGCCCACTTCTCATAGTCCGACGGCGGATAAATATCAACCTTGTGCTTCATGTGTTCGATGCTGGTTCCCAGGCGGTATAAAACCTTGGCCCCAGTCTCATACGCCGCCGCCATGTACACATCCGTATGCCGGAAATCATAGCTGCCCGCATCCGCCGGATCCTTAGAAAAATCTGGGAAGATCTTCGGGATATCCACTTGCCGGGGATTCGGGTAATCTGTGTCGTGAAACCGAATCAGCGGAATTCCGGCCAAGCGGAAATATCGGCTCAGATCCTTGGTCTCGGATCCGCTGAGAGGGCCATTGTTGACGCCGTGCATCGGTTTGATCTGACCTATAATCTTCTGAAACTTGATATGTATGGTATTCACACCGACTCTCCTCCTCTTTGGGGCGGCGCTGTCGATTCCCGCACCACCAATTCACACCGCACGGTTACGCTCTGCGTTGCGGTGAAACTTTTGTTATGAATCTTCTTCATGAGTATCTCCACCATGACACCGCAGAGCTCCTGGGTATAGGTTCGAATCGAAGTCAATGCCACAGGGATTGGGATCGACTCTGCAATGTCATCCATTCCGATCAAAGACATGTCACGGGGCGCCTCCAGGCCATGAGCCTTGAGCACGGTCATAGCCCCCAGGGCGATATTGTCATACGCGCAGATCACAGCCGTTATCCCCTTTTTCCCTTCCAAAAGGAGTTCCATCCCATGACATCCCGCCGCCTCAAAGCGGTATGGGCTGACGACGATGGCTTGTGGATCCACGGGCAAGCCGTGCTTGTG
>CAUFVC010000258.1:0-4117 GCA_959029275.1 uncultured Eubacteriales bacterium
TCTTTCTCCCGAGAATATCATAGAAGGTGCTATCTTTCATTTTCACGATGTAGATCGCGCCGCTGGCTCTCGACAGGCGGACTTGATCTCCCTGTTCCAGGCCGTATCCCACCTGTCCGTCAATGGTAAGCATAATCCTTCGCTCCTGCTCCTCATCCTCCGCGCTTGCCTCCGATTCAACCCTCAGAATGATCTCATCCTCCTCTGAAACGACGATGGATCGCACCGACAGAGAGTGGGGACAGATCGGCGTAATCACAAGGTTCTGCGCCCCTGGCACGATAATCGGCCCGCCCGCCGAGAGATTATACGCCGTTGAGCCCGTCGGGGTCGCCACGATAATGCCATCCGCCAAAAACGTTTCCACATAGCGGCCGTTTATCTCCACTGCGACCCGAAGCATACGGGAAAAAGCGCCCCGCGTGATGACCGCATCATTGAATCCCACAAAAGGGTCGGTCTTTTCCTTCCCCTGATTTAGGATACTTCCGCTGAGCATAATGCGCCGCTCTACGCTGTACTGCCCCTGTAAAACTTGATCCAGCGCCTCCGTCGCCGCTTCTGGCTCCACTTCCGCCAGAAACCCAAGCCTGCCCAGATTGACCCCCAACAGGGGGATGGAATATTGGTACAGTTTTCTAGCTGAACTGAGGATCGTCCCATCGCCGCCCAAAATCACAGCCATATGGATGGAATCGTACTGATCCGGCGTCACGGGGTTGGTTTGAAAGCTCTTTGTATCCTCCCAAAACTCCGGATCCACGTAGAGTTCCTGCCCCTTTCCCCGGAGAAATGCGAGAATTCTCTTTGTCACGGCGAGATCGGTATCTTTTTTTCGATTGGGTATGATTAAAAATTTATATGGCTTCATGCGATATCTTTACGACCTCCCGGATGGCGCCTGTCCGATCCTGCAAATCGGAAAGGCCGCCCTTTTCTAAATACAGCAGGTACTCTATGTTTCCCTCCGGTCCCCGAACCGGGGAATATGTCAGGCCTAAGATGGAAAACCCGTGGGCTAAAACCCAGTCCGTGATCCTTTGCAGAACGTCCTCGTGGACCGCCGCGTCCCGGACGACCCCCTTCTTTCCCACCTTTTCACGCCCCGCCTCAAATTGCGGTTTGACTAGACAGACCATCCGCCCATTGGAGGTGAGCCTTGCTGCAATGGAATCCAAAACTTTGGTCAGGGAGATAAATGACAGATCCGCCGACGCAAAATCACAGAGTTCCGGGACCTGCTCTTCCGTCAAAAAGCGAACATTTGTCTTCTCTAAAACCACAACCCGCTCATCGGAGCGCAGCGACCAGGCAAGCTGCCCGTATCCCACATCGATGGCGTACACTTTCCTGGCGCCGTTTTCAGCATACAATCGGTGAAGCCGCCGGTGGATGCGCCTGCATCGATGCAAACCCGATTGTCCAGCTGGAGGGAAAATTGTGATATCGCCTTCTCCAGTTTGAGACCGCCCCTGCTGACATAGCGCAACGGATTTTCCCGAATCCGAATTGGCTTGTCCTCTGGAACCATGGCCCCCGCCTTGTCCTCGCGCACTTCGCCCACATAGACATTTCCGCTCATAATCAATGCCTTTGCTTTTTCACGGGAATCGCACAGGCCCTCGCGCACCAATCGGATATCAAGCCTCTCTTTTTTTGCCGCCATTGTGTTCTCCCCTTGCTAAGAATTTCCGGACCCGATCCGCTATGGCCTCAGGACATAGACCATAGTTGGTCAACAGGCATTCCCTCGTCCCCTGTTCAATAAATTTATCTGGCAGCGCCATGGCTTGCACTTCACACGGGTACTTCTTGTCCGATAAAAATGCCGCCGCCTGCATACCAAAACCACCTGTATAAATATGGTCTTCCACCGTAACGAGCAAATCATGTTCACTGGCTAGCGTTTCCAGCAATGTCTCGTCCATGGGCGCGATGAAGCGCGCGTCCGCTAGTGTGGGGATGACCCCCTCCTGCTTCAACAATTTCGCGGCCTTTTCCGCCATCGATCTGCACACGCCTACAGTCAAGATCGCAACCCGCGCTCCGCGCTTATATATATAGCCGCGCCCTTGCTCAATGGGCGGTCTGCGCTCATCCGCCGGCGCTACGTAGACCCTCCCCTTCGGATATCGGAGGGCAATGGGCCCCGGGTAGGAGACGGCGTATTCCAGCATCGCCACCATCTCGAGACGACAGGATGGCGCCATGATGGTCATCCCCGGAATATGGGATAGATATGCGATGTCATAGATCCCCTGGTGTGTCTCTCCGTCCTCCCCCACGATCCCGCTCCGGTCAATGGCAAAGACCACCGGAAGATTTTGTAGGCAGACATCGTGGAGAATCTGATCGTAGGCCCTCTGTAGAAAAGAAGAGTAGATGGCGACAACCGGCTTTAATCCCCCTTTGGCAAGGCCAGCCGCAAACGTGACCGCGTGCTCCTCGGCGATCCCCACGTCAAAGACCCGATCCGGGAAACTATGGCTGAACTCCTCCAAACCGGTATTCTGCGCCATAGCGGCCGTAATGGCCACAAGATTGTCATGGGTTCCCGCCATCCGGACCAGATTGCGACCTAACACCTCCGACCAGGTCTCAAAGACTGAACCCACGATATTCCCAGACTCCACATCGAAAGATGGCACTCCGTGAAACCGTGCCGCATCCTCCTCCGCCGGCTCATAGCCTTTCCCCTTCACTGTCCGGACATGGATCAGCACCGGCTCTTCCAAATTCCGCGCCTGCTGAAAAACCTTTTGCAGCTCTTTGCAGTTATGTCCATCCACAGGTCCTAGGTAGACAAACCCTAATTCCTCAAACAAAACCCCGGACACGAGCATATATTTCATACGCCGCTTCACCCGGCGAATCCAGTTTGAGATTGGAATTCCAATCTTCGGAATCCTCGCCAATCCCTTTCGGATTCCCTCTTTCGTCTCCAAGTATAGATGCCGCGTCCGAATCTGGCTGAGCCGGTATGGCAGGATCCCCACATTGCTGCTGATGGACATCTGGTTATCGTTGAGTATGACGATCAGCTTCGTTTCCCCTTTTCCTGCGTTGTTCAGCGCGTCATAGGCCATACCGCCGGTCAGGGAGCCGTCTCCTATGACGGCGATGACCTCGTACTCTTCATGCCGGAGATCCCGCGCCTTGGCCAACCCGTAGGCTGCCGAGATGGACGTGGAGGCATGTCCTGTATTGAATGCGTCGTGTGGGCTCTCCTCCTCCTTGGGAAACCCGCTGAGTCCATCTTCTTTTCGCAGCGATGGAAATTTATCTTTTCTTCCCGTCAGAATCTTATGAACATAGGACTGATGCCCAACATCCCAGATAATTTTATCCTTGGGCGAAGAAAAGGTCTTGTGAAGCGCCAGCGTAAGCTCCACGACGCCAAGATTCGAACTTAGATGGCCGCCTGTCTGGGAGACATTCTCCAAAAGAAACTGCCGTATCTCCTCCGCAAGCGTGTCCATCTCCTGATCGCTTAATCCCTTCAAATCGCTGGGATCATTGATTGCATCCAACAATGTATTCAACGGCTCACCTTCTGCTAACTCAACATTATTTTCGGCGCCCTACCAGCGACAGCAGCAGCTCTCGCAGCAGTGTGCCAGGCAAATTTTGGAATCGGCTCAGCTCCTGTAGCGCTCGCTGCGTCTCCTCCTCCACCGCCTGCTTCGCTTTCTCAATTCCAAACAGCGATACATACGTGGCCTTTTGGTTCTCACGGTCACTGCCTAAATCTTTTCCCAGCTCTTCAAAGGATCCTTCCACATCCAAAATATCATCTTGAATTTGAAATGCGATTCCAATGGCCTCACCTGCTCTTTCCAGTGCGGACAGCTCTTCGTCCGAAGCGCCGGCCGACAGCCCTCCGCTGACCAGCGCCGCCTGGATCAGCTTTCCGGTTTTGTGGGCCTCGATAAAGGCAAGCTGCTCAGGAGTTATCTCAGCATTCTCCGCCTCCATATCTGCAATCTGCCCGGACACCATTCCGCGGACTCCGGCGGCACGCGCCACCGCGGCGATGGCCTTCGCATTGGCCGGGCTTGGATCTTGCACAAGCTTTCGGGACATGACTTCAAATGCCAGCGTCAGCAATCCATCCCCC
>CAUFVC010000259.1:0-4104 GCA_959029275.1 uncultured Eubacteriales bacterium
GCGGGGGGCCAATATTCTTGCGGAAGTTGTCGGATACAGCGCCACCTGGGACGCATTCAATATCACAGCGCCCGAGGAATCGGGGGAGGCTATGGCAAAAGCCATGGAGTTGGCCATGAGGGACGCAGGGATTACCCCGAAGGATATCTCCTATATCAATGCCCATGGAACAAGCACCTATTACAATGAACTTGTGGAAACGCGGGCGATCAAAACGGCTTTTGGGGAAGAGGCGTACCGGATTCCCATCAGCTCCATCAAGTCCATGGTGGGACATGGATTGGGCGCCGCCGGGGGCATAGAGGCAATCGCCTGTGTAAAAGCGCTACAGGAAGGATTTATTCCGCCGACAATCAATTATCAGGTGCCGGATCCGGAGTTAGATTTGGATTATGTGCCAAACGTGGGTCGGAAACAGGACTTGACATACGCGATGAGCGATAACCTAGGTTTCGGCGGACATAACGCTGTTATAATTCTAAAAAAGTGGGAAGCGGAGGTGTAATGCCATGCCGGCTACAGAAAAGAGAACCGCAGAAGAAGGGTACTCCGTTGACGATATCAAGGCCATTATGCGGGAGGCGGCGAGTTTGCGGCTGTCGGAAGTCACCATCGAGGGCCGGGATACAAAGATCTGTATTAAAACGGGAGCAGCCTATGAGGAAAACGCCATGCCGGCGAGACCCCAGGAACCCGCCTCGTCTGTGAAGGAGACGACGGTATTGGATGCATATGGGAAGCTCGTGACAGCGCCCATGGTGGGAACCTTTTACGCGGCGTCAGGCCCCGACACCCCTCCCTTTGTCAAGGTCGGCGATTCTGTAAAAAAGGGACAGACGCTGTGTATCATCGAGGCTATGAAGCTAATGAACGAGATCGAAAGCGATTATACGGGAATCGTAAAAAAGATTCTTGTCAGCAATGAAGCCACAGTCGAGTACGGGCAGCCCTTATTTGAAATCGAAGTAACGGTGTAAGGAGGCAGCAATGGAACTGGATATTAATCAGATAAAAGAGATTCTTCCACATCGGTATCCTTTTTTGCTCATTGACCGGATATTGGAATGTGAGCCTGGGAAGATGGCGAGGGCCAGAAAAAATGTGACGATCAACGAGCCTTTCTTTCAGGGACATTTCCCGGGAAAACCTGTGATGCCAGGAGTGCTGTTGATCGAAGCCATGGCACAGGCCGGGGCGGTGGCGATGCTGTCCTTGGAGGAGAATAAAGGGAAGATTGGATTCATGGGCGCCGTCAACAGCGCAAAGTTTAAAAAACAGGTTGTGCCCGGCGATACGTTAGATATTACTGTTGAGATTATCAAATGTAAAGGGCCGATTGGCGTCGGCAAGGGGACGGTGACAGTGGACGGCAAGATCGCGGCCGTAGCGGAGTTGACCTTTGCCATCGGACAGTAACCGAACAGGACTTTCACAGTAGAACGGAGGCATATCACGTGTTCAAGAAAGTTTTGGTGGCCAATCGCGGGGAGATTGCAGTTCGAATTATCCGCGCGTGCAGAGAGATGGGGGTTGAAACGGTTGCAGTCTACTCCACAGCAGATAAGGATGCCCTGCACAGCCAGTTGGCGGACGAGGCAGTCTGCATCGGGGAGGCGTCCGTAGGTAAGAGCTATCTGAATGTGGTCAATATCATCAGCGCCGCCATCTGCACCGGGTGCGATGCAGTTCACCCGGGCTTTGGCTTTCTATCTGAAAATAGCCGGTTTGCTGAAATGTGCCAGGAGTGTGGATTGAAATTTATAGGCCCAACGGCCGAGATGATTGACCGCATGGGAAATAAATCCGAAGCCAGAAAAACCATGCGGGAGGCGGGAGTGCCTGTCGTACCTGGCTCTGTTGGCGTCGTCTTGGATGTGGAAGAGGCCGTCCAAATTGCAGACGAAATCGGGTATCCGGTCATGCTAAAGGCATCCGCCGGAGGCGGCGGAAAAGGGATGCGGGAGGCATCAAACCGGGAGGCTCTCCGATACCAATTTGCCGCGGCCCAGACGGAAGCGCGCAACGCCTTCGGCGACGACGCAATGTATGTTGAAAAGCTGATCGTCAATCCCAAACATATTGAGTTTCAGATTATGGGCGACGCCTACGGAAATGTGGTCCATCTGGGCGAACGCGACTGCTCCATCCAGCGAAAGCATCAAAAAGTGCTGGAGGAAGCGCCTTCGGGCATAAGCCCGGAGCTGCGGAGCCAGATGGCGGCCGACGCGGTGAAAGCGGCGAAGGCCATCCGCTACGAGAGCGCCGGTACGGTGGAGTTCCTGCTGGACAAGGACGGACGCTATTATTTCATCGAGATGAACACGCGCATTCAGGTGGAACATCCCATTACGGAAATGGTAACGGGAATCGACATTATGAAGGAGCAGATCCGCGTGGCGGCAGGGGAGCCGTTGTCCTTCAGCCAGAGGGATGTGCGGATCGAGGGGCACTCCATCGAGTGCAGAATCAATGCCGAGGACCCGGAACACGGATTCAGGCCGTGTCCCGGTACGGTCGGACAGCTTTATGTGCCCGGAGGGTTTGGGGTGCGGGTGGACAGCGCTGTCTATTCGGGATATACGATTCCTCCTTTCTATGACAGCATGATCGCAAAGTTAATTGTACACGCCAAGGACCGTCAAACCGCCATCCTGCGGATGAAGAGAGCCCTGGGGGAATTCGTGGTGGAAGGGATCACAACCAATATCGAATTTCAATATCAGATTTTAAATAACCCCGCGTACCGCAGCGGTGCGTTCGATACGGGTTTTATTGAGAACGAAATGTAGTACAGCGCCCCGGAGGAGTGTGATCGGCAATGCAGTTGAAGGATCTATTTAAAAAGACAAATTATATCTCCTTAGGCCCGGTGGAGAACGCGGGCCAGGAAGCGGAGGAAGCCGTCCGCAAGCAAACGAAGAAAACAGCCAGAAATCAGGGGATCAAAAAGCTGGAGGCGGGACCAATGTTGACGCCCTTCTGCAAGTGCCCGGGCTGTCACCAGATGTTGTATATCCGGGATGTGGAAGACAGTCTATCCGTATGTCCGGAATGCGGCTATCATTTCCGCCTGGATGCGAAGATGCGCATTGCCATCACGGTTGACGAGGGCTCGTTTGAAGAATGGGACGCCGATGTGGAGTCCGTTAATGTCCTAGATTTCCCGGGTTATACGGAAAAATTAGAAGTGCAGCGGAAGAAAACGGGGCTGCGCTCCGCCGTCGTGACTGGGCGGTGCGCCATTGGCGGTCACCGGTGTGCGGTGGCCGTTATGGACAGCCGCTTTATGATGGGCAGCATGGGGCAGGCGGTGGGAGAAAAGATCACGCGGGCCATCGAGCGGGCCACAGAGCAAAAAATGCCGGTGGTCATTTTTACAGCCTCCGGCGGCGCTAGAATGCAGGAGGGAATTTTTTCGCTCATGCAGATGGCGAAGACCTCATCCGCCCTGGCGTGTCATAATCAGGCAGGGCAGCTGTGCATAACCGTATTGACGGATCCCACCACAGGGGGTGTGACGGCCAGCTTCGCCATGCTGGGCGATATCATCCTGGCGGAGCCGGGAGCTCTCATTGGATTCGCGGGGCGCCGCGTCATTGAGCAGACGATCAAGGAGACGATCCCCGATGAGTTCCAGACGGCAGAATTTCTAAAAAAGCATGGATTTGTGGATTCCATCGTTCCAAGGGGAGAGATGAGGGAGACGCTGGCGCAGCTGCTGGCGATGCATGAGGGGGGGAATTCCCGTGGAGAATAAAAAGAACCATATCAGCTCATGGGAGCGAGTCTGCCTGGCCAGAATGCAGGGACGGCCCACATCGGCGGAGTATATCGATGGGATCTTTGATCATTTTATAGAGCTCCACGGAGACCGGCAGTACGGGGATGATGCGGCCATTATCGGAGGCTTAGCTATGTTTCACGGACAGCCGGTTACCGTCATTGGACAGCAGAAGGGGCGCAACACAAAAGAGAATTTGGAGCGCAATTTTGGAATGCCTCATCCCGAGGGGTACCGCAAAGCGCTCCGCCTGATGAAGCAGGCGGAGAAATTTCACCGCCCTGTGATATGCTTTGTGGATACGTCCGGCGCCTATTGCGGCG
>CAUFVC010000260.1:0-4102 GCA_959029275.1 uncultured Eubacteriales bacterium
GCTTTTTGCATTCTTGCCGCCAGAAGCGGCGATGTATTGGAACCGCGCTTTCGGGAGCGTTTGGAAGCAGAATGCGCGAAGGGGAAGCGCGTATTTTTACAGGCAGTCCGCTCTTTTCAGGATAACGGCTGTCAGGGACCGGTTAGCACCACCCGAAGCCGTCTTATATATGTTGAACCGCAGGATGGGGAAGGAATTGAGGGTCTCGATACCGGAGACCTTTTGGACGATGAGGCGAATCTTATGTGTACTCCGGAGTATAATCTGGCGGATATGGAGCCTCTTCTGGTCTATAAAGAGCAGATTATCGCCCATACGCATACCGACATGGACCGGGTAGAGATTCTTAAGAATTGCCGCTACGGCATGTGGCGGTGCGGGGATAACGTACTGGCAACCGCTTTTGTGCTGCGCAACTTCAATAAGGCCCGTTTCGCTCCGCGGCGGGTATGGCAGGTGTTGATTTCTTACATTGCCCGCTGGCTCACGGGAAATAGTCCTGCCTTTTGGCCGGAAAGTGTTGTGCAGTACGGCACTAAGGAAGATATCTCCGTTCCGGAAATTTTCGAAAAATGCCGCCGAGAAGCCATTGAGAGGGGCATCACATGGATGAATGGATTCCTGATTGATCAGGGCAGGGGCGGCATCATGGAAGGAACGCGCCATGATATCGATCCGGATGGAAATCAGACGATTCTGACAGGCGTTCGAACAGACTGCGTAGGAGAGTGTTCCGGCGCCTATAAGATGTATGCCTATCTGTATGGAAAGAAAGAATATGCCCGGCTGGGAGAGGCCATGGATGATCTTGTGTACGGGCCGATGGTGGTACACGGCGGAGCATGCGACGGCATGATGCGCTGGTGTACCAGCGGGTGGGGCGTATGTTATCAGGATGATGTGGCAAGAGCGATTCTGCCGGGGCTCTATGACGGTCTGTTTATGAAAAATGACAGACGGATGGCAGAGATCTGCAATGTCCTTGATTTTCTTGTCCGGACTACTGCCAGAGATGGATTGCGCGTGTGGCGCACGGATAAATATGAATTGACAGAGCAGGCGATGGAAGCGCTCCCGGAGGAAGAGCACGGTCTGGCCTCGGCGCATTATAATGCGTATTACCTTGCAGCCCTTCTGCTTGCGGCCAGAGCTACCGGCGAGAATCGATATCTGGAGATGGCGCGCCGGGGACTTACTTCCCTGATGGCGCGGTACCCGGACACGGTTCGGGAACAGAGCGAAACGGAGGAAATGTGTCGTCTGATCCTGCCCCTTGCCGTGCTGTACAAAGCTACGGGCGAGGAAGAGCACCGGGAGATGCTGTACCGCGTGGCGAGGGATCTTCAGAAGGTGCGCCATCCCTTTGGGGGATATATGGAATGGGACAGCGGCTATAAAGCAGCATGTTCCCGGGAATCAACAGGGGAGTGCTCCCTCCTGACGGAAAACGGAGATCCGATTGCAGACTTGCTGTATTCCAGCAATTGGCTTCCCATTGGTTTTGCTTTTGCGTATGATGCAACCGGCGATCAATGGTTTCACACATTGTGGCATGACAGCGTGGCTTTTTGCCTGCGCACACAGATCATCAGCGAGAACCCCCTCACCAACGGTTCCTGGTGCAGGGCTTTTGACATGGAGATGCAGGAGGCATACGCGGCGCCCCATGATGTGGGGTGGGCGTGCTATGGAAGTGAGTCCGGGTGGACGAATGCGGAGATCCTCATGGGAATCATGATGCCGGAGATTCTTTCAGGAAGCAAAAAAGGTTGATATGAGAGGAAGAACGGTATATGGGATATGTATTATTAGTGTTGTCAATGGTGATTAGCGTATCACAGAATATGGTAACGAAGCAGTATAATTTGAAATGCAAGAAACCGGACCCCTTTCTCTATTCAGCCCTGCTATCCGCCTCCGCGATTATATTTTTTGTGTTGTCGTCCGGGTTTACGCTTTCGTTTCGTCCGGAAATAATGCCCTATGCCATTGGGTTTGCAGCAGCATATGCAGCGGCCTTGGTCGGCCTGAACCTGGCCATCTCCGCGGGACCGCTATCCATTACAATGCTTGCGGAGTCCTACTCTCTGCTGATTCCTACGGCTTTCGGGATTCTGTTTCTGCATGAGCCGGTTGGCAAAGGCGTGTACTGTGGAATCGGCATTCTTGTGATCTCCTTACTTTTCATCAATATAAAAAAGGAGAGCGTCAAGGTTTCGTTTCGGTGGTTGGTTTATATGCTGATCGCATTT
This sequence comes from uncultured Eubacteriales bacterium, assembly GCA_959029275.1. Lineage (GTDB taxonomy): Bacteria > Bacillota > Clostridia > Lachnospirales > Bianqueaceae > Bianquea. Next base: position 2,253 of record CAUFVC010000260.1, read on the forward strand.
ATAGGGAACGGGATGTGCTCTACTGTACAAAAGATGCAGCAGTTGCGATTCAACGGCGCATACAAGAATGAATTTATGATTGTAGCGTTTCTGATCGTGGCGGTTATGCTGGGGCTTATTTCGGCGGTAAAAGCGCGCGATGAAAAGCCGGCTTTTAGCCAATGCTGCCGGTATGCCGTATTGGCCGGGATGGCTAACGGAATGTTAAATTTACTGATCATGTATTTAACAGGGCTGTTGCCCAATGCAATTTTATTTCCGTCTCACTCGGTTGGCGTTATGCTTTTAACGTTCTGTGTGGGAAGGGGCGTGTATAAGGAACATTTTTCAAAAATCCAGACGATAGGCTATGTGTTGGGTATGGCCGCTATTATTTTATTGAATCTGTAGAACAGTCCTTCCAGTGCAATGATTATGCAATAAAATTGACATACCATTCTCAAAGATGTATAATCAAAAGAAAATGGAAGTCGCTCAAAATGGCACGGGTACAACGCCATCAGAAAGCAAAGGAGGACGCGACATGAAGAAAAGTACGGGAACATTTGCCAGCAGCAATGGGCGGGATCGGATCCGCTACTATGTGTATAGCCCGGAGGAGAGCCCGAAGGCCATTCTCCAGATATCCCACGGGATGTGCGAGTATCTGACGCGCTATGAGGAGTTCATCGAATACATGGTGGACAGAGGTTTTCTGGTCTGTGGAAATGACCACCTCGGACATGGCGGGTCCGCCGCTTCGCAGGATGAGCTGGGATATTTCGCCAGCCATCATGGGTGGTCTTGCCTTGTGGAGGATCTGCACCGGTTGACTGTCCATATAAAAAAGAAATATCCGGACCTCCCCTATTATCTCCTGGGACACAGCATGGGATCCTTTGTGGCCCGTGCCTATCTCGTCCGCTATGGGCGCGCGCTGGACGGTGCGATTCTATGCGGAACGAGCGGAAGCAATCCCTTTGCAGCGCTTGGCGTTCTCATGGCAAAGCTTTTGTCGCGGGTGAAGGGGGACCACTACCGCAGCCGGCTGCTGAATGATCTGATGTTTCAGTCCTACAACAGCCGGTATCCCGATAAGCGAACATCCTTTGACTGGCTGACGCGGGAGGTGTCCACCGTTGACCGCTACATTCAGGACCCGTATTGCAATTTCGTCTTTACAGCCAATGGATTTGAGAATCTGCTGTCCATGCTGCGGTATGTCTCGTCGAGACAATGGTATGCGTCGGTGCCCCGGGATCTGCCGATCCTGCTTATCAGCGGCGACATGGACCCCGTAGGGCAGTACGGCAGAGGGGTAAAACAGGTATTTCGGCGGTTAAAAAGAGAAGGCGTGATGGATCTGACCATACGCCTATACGAACAGGGCCGCCATGAGATTTTAAATGAAACGAACCGGCAGGACGTCTACTCTGATTTGATGAATTGGCTGGAGGGATAGAAGTCCAACAACTGTCGGAAGACATCCCCGATCCTATGGTGGATCACCAGATCCGCTCTCCCGTCAAGGGGAGTCTCATCCCTGTTGATCAGCACCAGGCCCGCGTCCCCGTGGAAATATCGCAGGAGGCCGGCGGCCGGATATACGTTGAGTGAGGTTCCGCCCACAATCATCAGATCCGCCTCCTCAATCTGGGAGATACTCTGCGAAAGAACGGTTTCGTCCAGCGCTTCTTCATAGAGCACCACGTCGGGCTTGATCAATCCGCCACACCGCACACAGCGGGGGAGGGCTTCGCCCTGTAAAATGGTGTCAAGCCCAAAGGCTTGGCGGCAGTCCATACAGTAGTTGCGATGGATGGAACCGTGCAATTCCAACACCTTTCGGCTCCCGGCCCGCTGGTGCAGCC
>CAUFVC010000261.1:0-4089 GCA_959029275.1 uncultured Eubacteriales bacterium
AAAACGCAGCGCGGTATTCCCAGCAGCAACAGCAATGTTCTCTATCTTGTCTTAGAATTGCTCATGCCCATAGTCGGCTGGGCCCTGATGCAGAATGAGATCAATCGCCTCATCGCAACAGACAGTGGCCAGCCCCAGCAGTAACAGGAAAGTCACCGGTTGACAATCTGAGAAGGAATTCGATGTGGAGGGGGTATCCTTTTGGATACCCCCTCCCTTCTTATCTTATTCCCTTCTCTATTTTTTGCATACAAGAAGGGCATCCCTCCAGTCATAAATTGACTTTTGGGACACCCTCGCCGGTTTTTTATTGGGATTTTTGCGCGCCGTTTAATTCGGCCTCATCATTCCCTATCGCTCTGCTATTCGTACTTAGCGCCATTCTCCATAGCGGTCTTGATCTGGTCCTGACCCCAATCGACGATCTGCTGAAGTCCAAGGGCGTCGCACTGGGTCTTCATCTCATCGAACATGGAATCGATCTCCGCGTCATCTTTGGCGGTCATAACGATCTTCCAGGAGTACTCGCAGACAATGCTCTTGACGTTGCTCTGGATATCCTGCAGATCCGACGGCATGGTCTCGATAAGCTTTCTCCACTCCGGCTGATAGCAGATCAGATCCTTCTCCCTCCACACCTGGATGGGACGGCGGTATCCATAGTACTCCTCATATATGTCTACAAGCTTGTTGTCCTCAATCTTCTTCTCTGTGTACGCCGCCTGGTCAGTGATGCGGAATTCCACATTGTACTTGGAATGCTGGGTTGCCGACATCAAGCCCCAAGCTGAGAACCAGTCGGAGCTGCTCTCGCCGGTTCCGAAGGTATGAGACCCTGTCGCCAGGAATTCGTCTACCGCGTCCGTCAGAACGTATTTGCCGTCTACGATATCCCACAGCTCGCCCTGCGGTCCCCCCTGCATCACCAACATGGCATCTTCATCATACATCATGTTGATGAATCTCAGGCACGCTTCCAATTCTTTCGTGGTGGAGCTGACGAATACCGGATCTCCCGTGCTTCCGCCGATCAATGTCTCACCGGCAACAACCGGGTGCTGGCCTTCCCAGATCAGAGGCATGAACCCTGTGGGGGTCTCTGCATTCATATGCTCATCCGTGTTGTAGCCACTGCAATAGTTTCCATACATAGCGGTGAGGTACTGTCCGGAATCGACAATCTTCGCCTGGGTGATCTCGTAGGTCTGAGTCATGGAGTCCGGATCCACTAATCCCATGCGGTTCGCTGTGGACATCCATTTCAGGGCCTCATAGTAGGCGCTTCCCTTCTCGATCATCGGTTCAACCTTGTCTTCTGCGATATTGTACGTATTATATCCAATTACCGTATCGCTCACGCCCATTACAGTCAAGTATTTGCCTGCGTTGGACATGTGAGTTCCGTCCCAGCTGGGATAGAAGCCCATGGCGTATGTCTTCTGCCCGTCCTCCGTCTCCGGATAGACTTCCTGCATCTTCTTCAGCGCATCCAGGAATGTATACATATCCGTGACTTCCGGTTTTCCCGCTTTTTCATAGATGTCCCACCGGACATTCGCCGCGTAGCAGCCCACATCCATCGGGTAGGAATTGTAAGTTCCGATCTGGGTGATGATGGCATACAGTTTTCCTGTGCCCGCGCTCTTGTAGTCCTTGGAATACTGGACAGACTGGGGATGCTTCTCCGTATAGTTGGGAATCTGGTCCTCATAGTCTGTCAGATCCATCACGTGGCCGCCCTCGATCGCCTGGGTGGGATCCCCGTCTACTGCGTACAAGCCTAAGTCCGGCAGATTTCCCGCCGCCAACATGGGCTGTAATTTCTCTTTATCCGACACTATGGTCTCCACACGCAGGCCCAGGTTCTCTTCGAAATACTCCTGCTGCCATTCATAGTACGTGCTGCTGGGATTGGCTCCGCCGCCATAGAACTGGATCGTAACGATCTCTCCGTTGTCCGGCGTGGAATCCGCTTGAGAGCTCTGCTCTGTGCTCTGGTTGCTGGCATTCCCGCTGTCCGCCTGGCTGCTGTCGTCGTCTTTTTTACACCCGACGCTCAGCCCTGCCAACATGCTGAGGGCTAATGCCAAAACCAGCACTTGTTTCGCTCGTTTCTTCATTGCTTGTTCCTCCTTATTTTTATTTTTGTTGTTTGTATTGCACACACGGCCCTTATCGCCCTGTGATTGCAACCTTTCTTACCTTCCTTACCCTTTCACTGCTCCTACCATGATCCCCTTCACAAAATACCTCTGCACAAAGGGATACACCAGCAGGATCGGCACTGTGATCACCACCGTTACCGTCAGCTTCACCGATGTCGGCGTCAGCGCGTTCAGCGCCGATTCGTCCGCGCTCACTGTCCCGTTGGCGATCTGCTGCGCCAGCTGCGCCGCCTGCCGGAAGTACATGTTCAGGATATATTGCAGCGTATACAGCTTCGGCGACTGGATGTACAGCAGACAGTCCATAAAGTTGTTCCAGTGCCCCACCGCGCTGTACAGCGCGATCGTCGCCAAGATTGGCACGCACAGCGGCAGCACGATCACCGCAAACCGCCGGAAATACCCTGCTCCGTCGATCTGCGCCGACTCTTCCAGCGATGCCGGCAGCGACTCGATGTACGTCTTCACCAGCACCATGTTGTACACCGAGATCAGGCTCGGGATGATATACACCCAAAACGTATTCATCAGCCCCAGCATCTTGATGTTCAAGTACCCCGGGATCAGTCCCGCGCTGAAGTACATCGTCGCCACCGTCAGCCGGTACCATACCTTTCTCCCCCACAGCTCTTCCTTTGTAAACAGGTACGCCATATACGATGTCAGCAGCGTACACAGCGCCGTCCCGATCACCGTCCGCGCCACCGAGTTGATCGCTCCTGTCCCCATATTCGGCAGCTTCATGATGTTCACATAGTTGTCAAAGTGGATCCCGATGGGGTAGAACATGACTCGTCCCAGGTCCACCAGCTTGTTGTCGCTTATGGTGTTGATTACGATATAATAAAACGGATACACACAGATTAGCGTGATCAGCGTAAACACCGCATAGTTTATCGCCTGAAAGATGTGATCCCCTACCGAATACTTGATCTTATTCTTCTGGTGCCCCGCCTTCACTTTGTCCTTCTCTCCCATTTCGCTCCTCCTTTTCTTCCCTCTTCTCCTTCTCCCTCTCTCAGAATACGCTCGTTCCTCGTACCTTCTTGGATAAGATGTTCGCAAAGGCGAACAGCAGTAGCGCTATCCCTGACTTCATGATTCCTACTGCCGTTGCGAAGGGGATATTGTTGCTCGTTCCGATTCCTAGGTTGTATACATACAGGTCCAGCACCTCGATGTGCTCTTTGTTCATCGCGTTCTGGAACACGTAGAACTGCTCCATCCCCGTGTTCAGAAAGTTGCCTATGCTCATGATCAGCAACACGAAGTATGTTGAGAATAATCCCGGCACCGTGATATACCAGATCTTCTGCATTCGGCTCGCTCCGTCTATCATCGCCGCCTCATACTGCTCCTGGTCGATCCCCGCTATGGCCGCTAAGTAGATGATGGCGCTCCACCCTAATCCCTTCCATATGTCGTACCCCTTCATCGTGATCCACACATGGTTCGGCGTCGCCAGAAAGTTGATAGGCGATTCGATCACGCCCAGCTTGAGCAGCAGCGTGTTCACAAATCCCGAGTTGGACAGCATGAAGAACGCCACTGAATACATGATGACCCAGCTGATAAAGTGCGGCAGCGTCGTCAGCGACTGCACTACCCGCTGATACTTCCTCGACCGCATCTCATTGAGGAAGATGGCAAAGATCGCCGCCAGCGGGGAGAACACGATGTTCAGCGCCGCCATCGCCACGGTGTTGATCATCACCTGCCCCACCTTCGCCCGCAGCGCCTCGTTGGCGAACATTTTCGTGAAATTATCCAGCCCCACAAAGTTTACTTTGCTCCAGGGCAATCCCGCTTTATAGTCCGTAAACGCATAGATCCATCCCCGCAGCGGCAGATAGGAAAAGATGAACACGAACGCTAAGCAGGGCAACAACATGATAAACAGCTTGAATGACTTCTTGGGCTTTTT
>CAUFVC010000262.1:0-4085 GCA_959029275.1 uncultured Eubacteriales bacterium
GACATTTGGCCGGGCATTTGATCACGGAGGCGGGGCTCAAGGGCTGCCGCGTTGGCGACGCCATGGTTTCCAACAAACACGCCGGATTTATCGTGAACGCCGGGCACGCCACATCGGCGGACGTGGTGGCGTTGATCCGGAAGATCCAGGAGACAGTTAAAAATCAGTTCGGTGTCGATCTCGTCCCCGAGCTCCGATACCTTGGCACATCGCGGTTGGAGAAGCTGAATTAGCGCAGAGGAGGTGTTTAGACCCTTGATGTTTTTAGTCGTCACCGGCATGTCCGGCGCAGGAAAAAGTACGGTTTTAAACGTGCTGGAGGACACTGGTTTTTTTTGCATCGATAATATGCCGCCGGAGTTGATCCCCAAGTTTGCTGAGCTGTGCTGTACCAGCAATACGGAGGTGGAGAAAGTCGCATTTGGGATCGATATTCGAGGTCGGCGATTCTTTGCGCAGCTGTTTCAGACACTGCAGGAGATGAAGAATTCTGGATATGAGGTCCAGATTCTGTTCATGGAGGCGGCCGACGCTGTTTTGATCAAGCGTTTCAAGGAGACGCGCCGCCGGCACCCCCTGCTTGACGATACCGATGAACCCCAGGCGGTCACGAGGACAGAGCAGGCCCTTGCGCTGGAGAGGCAGATGCTGCAGGAGCTGAAAAAACGGGCAAACTATGTTCTGGACACCACAAGCATTAATACTTGGCAGTTAAAGGAGGAGATCCGCAAGACGTTTGTGGAGGGGCAGGAATTTAAAAGCCTGATGATTCACATCGTATCCTTCGGCTTTAAGCATGGGATTCCCATGGATTCCGACATGGTGTACGATGTGCGGTTTATCCCCAACCCTTTTTATATACCGGAGATGCGGGAGTTGACTGGCAATGACCGGGCCATCCAGGAGTATGTGATGAAATGGGATGTGTCGAAAGAATTTTTGGACAGAGTGACCCAATTGGTTACATTTTTAATTCCCCACTATATTAAAGAGGGAAAAAATCAGCTGGTCATCAGCATAGGCTGCACAGGCGGTAAGCACCGCTCTGTCACCATGGCCAACATGCTCAGCCAGACTTTAAAACAGAAGGGCCACCGGGTTTTTTTGTTTCACCGGGAACTGGAGAAGGATGGAAGGCCGGCTGTCTGAGTTTATGGGGATAGGGGGAGTGAATGTGGGCAAAGAGGTGCAGCTATGAGAATCGAAGAGGCGAAGATTGTGGCAATCGGAGGTGGTACGGGACTGTCCACCATGTTGCGCGGGCTGAAAAAGCATACGCAGCATATCACGGCCATTGTGACGGTGGCGGACAATGGCGGCGGTTCGGGCGTGCTCAGACAGGAGATGAATATGCTGCCGCCTGGGGACATCCGGAACTGCATATTGGCTCTCTCCAACACGGAGCCGATCATGGAAAAATTATTGCAGTACAGGTTTAAAAAGGGATATCTGGCTGGACAGAGCTTTGGCAATCTATTTCTTGCCGCGATGAACGACGTGACGGGAAGCTTTGAGGAAGCCGTTAAGAATATGAGCGAGGTTCTGGCCATTACGGGAAAGGTGCTGCCTGTCACGGCGGAGGACGTGCAGCTGTGCGCCATGCTGGAGGACGGGACCGTCATCTGTGGGGAGACGGAGATTGTCAGCATCAATAAGGTTTTGCAGAAGAAGATTCAGCGGGTCTATCTGATGCCGGAAATGCCTGCCCCCTCGGAGGAGGCGCTGGCGGCCATTCGGGAAGCGGACGCGATTCTTCTCGGCCCTGGAAGCTTATTTTCCAGTATCATACCCAATCTGTTGGTGGATGGGATCGCCCAGGCGATCCGCGAGGCGGAGGCGAAGATCATCTATATCAGCAATATCATGACCCAGCCCGGGGAGACGGACAACTTTTCGCTGTCCGGCCATATTGAGGCGCTGGAACAGTATCTGGGTGCGGGCGTGATTGATCATGTCATCACAAATAAGCAGAAGGTCCCGCCCTATGTTGTGCAGCTCTACAAGGAAGAGGATGCGTACCCGATTGTCAATGACTATGAGAATCTGGGACATGGGCTTCGCATCACGGCAGCCAATCTAGTGAAGCTGAACCGGGAGAAGCATCTGATCCGGCATGACAGCGACAAACTGGGGATGGTTATAAAGAAGGTTGTCCAGGGGGACGAGGAGGAGGACAACCAGGTCCTGGAAACCATGGGAGCTCTGTCCGTCAACGATTTGTATCTGAATTAGCGTATCAGGGAAGGGATCGGGATGTCATTTTCCAGTCAGGTCAAAACAGAGCTGTCGGAGCATATGGGCACGGCCAGGCACTGCATGTTGGCAGAGCTTGCCGCCCTTATGAATACTTGTGCCAGAGTCAGCCTTGCGCCATCGGAGATTCAATTTCAGGGAGAAAATGAAGCAACTCTAAAAAAAGTCTTTACATTATTAGAAAAAACATTTAATATAGAGATGGAGGTTTCCTTCCGACACGGACGTGGGTTTCAGCAGGATGGAAAGGCGGGGCGATACATCGCCTATACGGGGAGCATCCGGGTGCCGGCGCAAGTTTACACCGTTCTCAAAGGGCTAAAGCTGTTGAGCAGGACGCCGACGGGATGGGTATTTGAGCGAAAGGCAAGCCCGCTGCTGACGGCGAACTCCTGCTGTAAGCGGGCCTATATCCGGGGGGCATTCTTGGGAGGCGGCTCCATCACCAATCCGGAGAAGACATATCACATTGAGTTTATCAATGAGACAATAGAACATGCAAAGGCATTGCAGGAGATGATGCGGTTTTTTGAATTAGATTCTAGGATCATTGAGCGGCAGCGGCAGAGCCAGAAGAGTGTGTATGTCCTGTATCTAAAAGATGGCACACAGATCGTGGACTTGCTCAACGTAATGGAGGCCCACGTGGCGCTGATGGATCTTGAGAATATTCGCATTGTGAAGGAAATGCGAAATCATGTGAACAGGCAGGTCAACTGTGAGACGGCCAACTTGGGAAAGACAGTGGAGGCCGCCGTACGGCAGCTGGAGGATATTCGCTATGTCATCGCGCGTAAAGGACTGGGGTATATGCCAAAAGGGCTGGAGGAGATCGCCATATTGCGCCTGGAGAACGAGGATGCCAGTCTAAAAGAACTCGGAATGATGTTGGACCCGCCCGTAGGGAAGTCAGGGGTAAATCATCGGCTACGCAAAATATCGCAGATTGCGGACGAACTTCGACGCGGTTCAGAAGGTTGAGATCCGTTTCCTGCTAATAAAAAAGGAAACATGAGACGCAAAACAGGAAAATAGGTATGAAGAAAACTTGAGGAGGTTTGGAACATGATTGAGAGAACAATCAAAGTCAAATTATCGGACGGCTTGGAATCCCGTCCTGCTGCGCTCTTTGTGCAGGTGGCGAGCAAATTTAACAGCCGGATATACATTATGCTGGATAATAAAAAGGTCAACGCCAAGAGCATTATGGGGATGATGTCCCTCGGCATGGTCGAGGGAGAAGAGGTCTCCGTGACGGCGGAGGGCGATGATGAAAAGGAAGCGATCGCAGAGCTGGTCAATCTGCTGGGCGAATAGGCGAGCCCTGCGCAGAAGAACACAAAAAAGCCAGGAAGCAGTGGAAATTCAACTGTTTCCTGGCTTTTATTCCATTATAGCCGCAGGGGACTCACGCTTCCACAAGCCGGAACGGATTTGGAGATTCGCCGGTCCATTGATACAGGTGGATCGTTCCATTTTGCCCTCCGTCGGGCGCAGATTCGCTGTGGCAGATATAAAAATATCCATTGTCAAAGGAGAAGAACCCCGTCTGCCCTTGCCTAAATTCCCAGCCATAAACACCCGAGGCGGTATCGTACAGCCCATCCTGTAGCAAGGTCAACAGTAGACCTGTCTCCGGCGCGGGTTGTCCCTTAATCTCCCCTGGGACGGGGGCTTTGGATCCGTCGATGATGTAGAGTGGGTAGTTGGGAAACGATTTTTTATACCCTCGATAGACCGATACCATCCAATTGCCAGTATAGCCATCGTATTCTAAATTTTGGACCCCATAGGTGGTGTTGCCGGTGAAAAGAAAGTAGCGCTCTTCGGGG
>CAUFVC010000263.1:0-4077 GCA_959029275.1 uncultured Eubacteriales bacterium
GGTGCCGCTCAGCTTCTTCGGGGGAATCGGAGGCGCCTCCAAGAGCGGGATTCTAGTGAAAGGTGGAAACTACCTGGAGAGTCTGGCGGATACCAATATTGTGGTCTTCGATAAAACCGGGACCCTGACAAAAGGCGTTTTCAACGTGACCGCTGTTCACCCGGACTCTATCTCGGAGGCCCAGCTTATCGAGATGGCGGCTTTAGCGGAAAGCTATTCTGACCACCCGATTTCGCGCTCCCTGAAGGAGGCCTATGCCTCGGAGATTGACACAAGCCGGCTTGGGGAAGTGGAAGAGCTATCCGGCCGCGGAGTGCGGGCGGAAGTCGATGGCCGGAGCGTTTGCATCGGCAATGATAAACTCATGGAGGAGATCGGCGTGAAGTGGCACCCGTGCCACCGCATCGGAACCACGGTCCACGTTGCGGTAGACGGGATGTATGCGGGCCATATCGTGATTTCCGATGAAGTGAAGCCCGATGCAAAAGAGGCAATTCAAGCGCTAAAACAGCAAGGTGTGCGGAAGACGGTCATGTTGACGGGGGACGCCAAGGCTGTGGGGGAGGGAGTCGCGCAGGAGCTGGGATTGGATCAGGTGTACACAGAGCTATTGCCTTCTGATAAAGTGGAGCGTGTGGAAGAGCTGCTGGGAAAGAAGAGTCAAAAGGAAACGCTGGTTTTTGTGGGAGATGGCATCAACGACGCTCCCGTATTATCCAGAGCGGATATCGGAATCGCCATGGGCGCCATGGGGTCAGACGCCGCCATCGAGGCCGCCGACATTGTATTGATGGACGACCGCCCGTCGAAGATCGCAGTCGCCATCCAGATCGCAAAGAAAACCCGCCGAATCGTAAGGCAGAATATCATATTTGCCCTAGCTGTCAAGGCGCTGGTGTTAGCCCTGGGCGCTCTCGGGATTGCGACCATGTGGGAGGCAGTCTTTGCCGATGTGGGAGTCTCTGTCATTGCCATCCTTAACGCCATGCGGGCATTAAAAGTCCAGCGCAATGGATAAAGTCTCTACTGAAACTGTGAGCGGTAGAGCCCGGCGTACAGACCGCCGCGCAGCATTAAGTCCTGATGGCTGCCCTGCTCCATAATTTCGCCTTTCTGAACGACTAAAATCGTATCCGCATTTTGGATCGTTGAGAGGCGGTGGGCGATGACAAAGCAGGTCTTTCCCCGCATCAGGGCGCGCATTGCCTCCTGAATCTGGATTTCGGTCCGCGTATCCACATTGGATGTCGCCTCGTCCAAAATCAGCATTTTCGCGTCCAGCAACATGGCGCGGGCGATGGTCAGCAGCTGTTTCTGCCCCTGGGAGATGTTCATTCCGTCTTCATTTAAGATGGTGTCGTAGCCCTGGGGCAGACGTTTAATATACTCATGGATCTTGGCCGCTTTAGCGGCGGCTACCACCTCATCCATCGTCGCGCCTTTTTTTCCATAGGCGATGTTCTCGAAGACGGTGCCGTGAAAAAGCCAGGTATCCTGCAAAACCATAGCGTATGCTAGGCGCAGGCTCTTGCGGGTGACCGTCCGGATCGGGTGAGAATCCAGACAGATGGCTCCGCTGTCCGGGTCGTAGAATCGCATCAACAGATTTATGATCGTCGTCTTGCCGGCGCCTGTAGGACCGACGATGGCAACCAGGCTCCCGGGCTTCGCGTCCAGATTTAGATCATGGATGATCGTCTTGCCCGGATCATAGCCGAACCGCACATGCTCCATGGCAATGTGGCCGCGGATATTGTTCAGGGGTACCGCGTCCGGTATATCCTCCGGCTCCGCGGGCTCATCGATTAGCCGGAAAACCCGTTCTGCGGCGGCGCAGGCAGATTGCAGCTCACTGATGATATTGGCGATTTCGTTGATGGGGCCGGAGAATTTCCTGGAATACAGAACAAAGGAGGAGAGATTGCCAAGGGATAGCTTTCCGAATAAGAAGAGAAGAGCGCCGAACATACTGATTAAAGCCAGGGAAAGGTTGTTGATAAAGTTAACGCAGGGGCCGGTCATGCTTCCATAATAATCGGCTTTATAGTAAGCGTCCACGGCTTCCTTATTTTTTTGGTCGAAACGGCGAATCATCGTTTCCTCCTGGTGATAGGCCTTCGTCGTTTTCTGCCCCGTGATGACTTCCTCCACGAATCCATTCAACTCACCCAACTTAACGGACCGATTGCGAAATAGGGGGCGAACTTTTCGCGTCATGTAGCGGGTAAAGAAAATAGAAATCGGAATGGTGACTGCGAAAACCAGCACCAGGAGAGGGGAGAGCATCAGCATCATCAGCAGAGATCCGCCCACGGTGATCACGCTCGTTGCGATTTGCAGAAGGTCGTTGGAGAGGGAGGCGTTGACCGTGTCGATGTCGTAGGAGATTCGGCTGACGATGTCGCCGGTCTGGTGGCTGTCAAAATAGCGGATGGGCAAAAGAGAGAGGCGGTGAAACACGTCCTCCCGCATCTGATAAACGACCTTCTGGCTTAAGTGGATCATCAGGATTGAGAGAAGGTAGGACAGGAGAGAGGACAGAGCGTAAAAAATGATCATGAGAAGGCAGTAGTAAATCACGGTCTGAAAATCGACGCCTCCCGCCTTGACTCCGATGGCGTCGATGGCGCGACCGGACAGCGTCGGGCCAATGAGCGCCAGCAGATTGCTGGAGATGGTGAGCAGGAGTGCGGTGAGCAAATGCCACTTATATTGATATAGGTATCGCCACAGCCGGATCAGAACCTTTTTCCGGTTCTTTGGCTTTTCCGGTATGGTCCGCGGAGCGTTAGGCACTTAAATCGCCTCCCATCTGAGAAATGCTGATTTCCCGGTAAATGTCGCAGGTTTCTAGGAGCTCCTCATGGGTTCCATATCCGATTTCCCTGCCATCTTCCAGGACTAGAATATGGTCGGCGTGGAGGATAGAGCTGATTCGCTGTGCCACGATGATAGTGGTGGTATTGGCGTACTGCCTTCGCAGGGCCTGGCGCAGCAGGGAATCCGTCTTATAATCCAGCGCGCTGGAGGAATCATCCAAAATCAGAATCTCAGGGTTGCCGGCCAGCGCGCGGGCGATCAATAGGCGCTGCTTTTGACCGCCGCTGACGTTTGTGCCCTTCGCCGTCAATCGATGGGAGAATCCGTCCGGCAGTGCGTCGATAAATTCCTTTGCCTGTGCGCACGCCGCTGCTTGTTCAATCGTCTCCTGACGTAAATCCCGGCCAAAGTCAATATTTGCAGCGATGGTATCCGCGAACAGAACATCATTTTGAAAAACGACGCCAAACTTGGTGTGGAGCTCATGGGAGGGAATGGACTCAACCGGCTGTCCGTCAATGCGGATCTCGCCGGAGTCCCGGTCATAAAGGCGCATGAGCAGGGCGATGATCGTGCTCTTGCCGCAGCCTGTGGCGCCGATGATGCCCAAGGTTTCCCCGCGCTTCAGGCGAAAGTTGATGTCGTGCAGAGTGTCCTCTTTCTTTTGATAGGAGAAACAGACATGTTCAAACTCAATGTGGACATCCGTGGACGTACACGGAGCCTCCCGCACCGCCAGCTCTGCCGGAGTGGATAGCACCTCGTGAATGCGGGCGGCGGAGGCGCTTCCCTTTGAATACATGACGAACATGCGGGTAATGGAGAGCATAGCGTTGAGAATAATGGTAAAATAGGTAAGGAAGGCGAGGATTTTGCCGGGCTGTGTGAGGCCGGCATTGACCCGCCATGCGCCTACAAGAATAACCATGGTCAGGCCAATGTTGAGAAACAAGTTCATCAGCGGGTTGGTCAAGGCCATGGTGATCCCCGCTTTTTTTTCGCGTCGCACCACTTCCCCATTGACCTGGGAGAAACGGTTCTGTTCATATTCTGTTTTGGACAGGGCCTTGATGACCCGGATGCCGGTTATATTCTCTCGGACAGTTCTCACCATAGAATCAATCCCCTCTTGCAATTTTCCATAGAGGGGGATCCCCTTCCGGGAGACGGCGAACACCAGCAATCCTATCAGCGGCAAAACCGCCAGGAGGACAAGGGATAGCACCGGTTCCAGAGTCAGAGTCACGAAGATTCCGC
>CAUFVC010000264.1:0-4073 GCA_959029275.1 uncultured Eubacteriales bacterium
ACACTGGATGTGGGGATGGGGATGCGTATCCGCGTCGTAGCGGAAGCTGTCCTCTCCTACGTTCAGCTGTTGCAGCAATCCCGCTTTTTTCAGAGAGTCCAGGGTTTTATATACAGTGGCCAGGCTCATGGTAGGATGGGATTCGCGGAGCGTGCGGTAGATGGTCTCGGCGCTGGGGTGGTCTTTGGAGTCCTCGAGATATTTATATATGGCGATGCGCTGAGGCGTCGCTTTCAATCCCTTCTCTTTCAGACGGATGGCAAGAGCTTGCATAGTTTCACCTCTTTTAATAAGAATTATAGTTAAATAATAATTATTATATATTACAAATTAATATTTGTCAATTGTTATTATCCGTGAGGAGATGGAATATTTGCATATTGTATTGCATGAACCGGAGATTCCACAGAATACTGGGAACATCGCGCGGACTTGCGCTTGTACAGGAACGGCGCTGCATCTGATCAAGCCTCTGGGATTTTCTCTAGACGAAAAACATTTGCGCAGAGCTGGGTTGGACTACTGGGATGCGCTGGATCTCCACGTGTATGAGAATTTTGATGAGTTTCTGTCGCAGCACAGAGGGGCGCGGATCTATATGGCCACGACGAAGGCGCCCCAGGTCTATACCCAGGCTTCGTATGGTCCGGAGGACTATATCATGTTTGGAAAGGAGACCGCGGGCATACCGGAGGAAATTTTGGCACAGTATAAAGCATATTGCATTCGAATTCCCATGGGCCCGGATTTTCGCTCCCTGAATCTGTCCAATTCCGTCGCCATCATTTTGTATGAAGCTCTGAGACAACAGGGCTTCGCGGGCCTCCAGGGGACGGGGGAATTGCGGTCATATCGCTGGGAGGAGCTAGAGTAAAGAACTCAGACTTGCCATTGGAGAATGGAGGATAGAATGGACGAGAAATCGCTACAAAAGTTAGAATATTTTAAAATTTTAGACCGTCTGCGGGATGCGGCGGATTCGACGACGGGAAAAGAGCGGTGTCTGGAGCTTCGGCCTTCCGAGTCGATCTTTGAGATTCGGCGTTGGCAGAAGGAGACGGAGGAAGCCTTTTCCTACCTGGTTATGAAGAGCAAACCGCCCTTTGGCGGGATGAAGGATATTCGCATGGCGCTGAGCAGGACGAAGATTGACGGCGTTCTGTCCATGAGCGAGCTGCTGAACATCGCGGACACCATACATGTCGTGCAGAAGATGAAGGCCTACGGACAGCGCGAGAAGGACACGGCCTACTACGAATGTCTGGACCCAATTTTTAATGGGTTAGCGCCTATCAGCGGAGTTGAAAAGGAAATTACTCGGTGTATCCTGTCGGAGGAGGAGATGAGCGATAACGCCAGCGCAAAGCTTTCCTCCATTCGAAAGGAAATCCATATTACACAGGAGCGCGTCCGGTCGCAGCTGCAGAGCATGATTCATTCCAATACCTATAAAACCATGCTCCAGGATGCCGTGATCACCATGCGCAATGGGAGGTATTGCGTCCCTGTAAAAGCGGAGCACCGGGGCAGTATCAAGGGAATGGTCCATGATCAGTCGGGAAGCGGATCGACTCTGTTTATCGAGCCCATGGCCGTGGTGCAGCTCAACAATCGGTCGACAGAGCTATACAGTGAGGAACAGCAGGAGATCCACCGGATTTTACAGGAGCTGAGCCGCCTAGTCGGGCAGCATCAGGAAGAATTGGCGGCGGATTATGAGTTGCTGGTGCAGCTGGATTTTATCTTTGCCAAGGGAAAGCTGGCGTTGGAGATGAATGCCGTGAAGCCAGTTTTCAATGAGGATGGATTCATTCGCCTTCCCAACGCCAGACATCCCCTGCTGGATGATAAAAAGGTGGTCCCAATCAGCGTTTGGCTTGGGAGAGATTTTACGTCTCTCGTTATCACGGGGCCCAATACAGGCGGAAAAACGGTAACCCTCAAAACTCTAGGGCTGCTGTCCGTCATGGGGCAAGCGGGTCTTCACATTCCAACCTCGGATAAGCCAGCGCTGACCGTTTTGGACGCTGTGTTCGCGGATATCGGGGATGAGCAGAGCATTGAGCAGAGCCTGAGCACCTTCTCCTCTCACATGGTCAACATTGTGGAGATTTTACAGAATGTCACAGACCGGTCGCTTGTTTTGTTCGATGAGCTGGGAGCCGGCACCGACCCGGTGGAAGGCGCGGCGCTGGCCAACGCCATTTTGGAGAATCTTCGGGAGCGGCGGATCTTGACGGCTGCCACCACCCACTACAGTGAGTTGAAGGTGTACGCCCTATCCACAGAAGGCGTGGAGAATGCGAGCTGTGAGTTTGACGTGGAGACCTTGCAGCCCACCTACCGCCTGCTCATCGGGGTTCCGGGAAAGAGCAACGCCTTTGCCATATCCAAACGGTTGGGGCTGCCGGATGGGATCATCCGGGCCGCCGGGGAGCTTTTGGAAAGCAATGACGTGAAGTTTGAAGAGATGATCACGGATCTGGAGCTGCGCCGCCGGCAGGTGGAGGAGGAGCAGGATCAGATTCGAAGCCTGCGCATTGAGCTGGCAGACTTAAAGAGGCAGGCAAGCCAGGCCAAACAAAAGCTAGAGGAGCAGAAGGCTTCGATTTTGAAGAAGGCCAATGAGAGTGCAAGGGACATTCTGCGCAAGGCGAAGGCGGAAGCGGACGAGAGCATACAGGCGATGAATCGGTTGATCCGCGAGGGTCAGCAGATCGATATGCGCAGCCTGGAAGAGCAGAGGACGAAACTCCGCGAGAAGGTCACACAGATGGATCAGAAGCTGGCGGAGCCCATTCAGAGGCCAGTCCAGCGGGTGGACCGAAAGAAAATCAAGCCCGGAGTGAAGATCAAGCTGTCAACCTTCGATCAGGAGTGCATCGCGCTCTCCGAGCCGGATGCAAAGGGAAATCTCCAGGTGCAGGCGGGAATCATGAAGATGCAGGTGAAGCTGACCGATATCGCCAGAATTATAGGGGAGGATGCCCAGGGGAAAGCCCAGGGGCGAAAAAAGGAGCGAAGTCAGAGCGCAGGTTCTTTTGGCAAAGCACAGACCATCGGGCTGGAGGTCGATCTCAGGGGGATGACGTCGGATGAAGCGCTGGCTGTCGTCGATAAATATTTAGACGATGCCTATCTAGCCGGTGTGCCGAAGGTGACGGTTATCCACGGAAAGGGGACCGGCGCTCTGCGCCAGGCAGTTCATCAGTATCTAAAGCGGAACCCTCATGTTGCAGCCTACCGCCTGGGAGCTTTTGGAGAGGGAGAAGCCGGCGTGACCATCGTGGAAATCAAGCAGCACTAATCAATACAGAAAGGATGACGGAACTATGAGTGGAAAACAAAAGATTTTGATTGCGGACGACGATACCAACATTGTAGAGCTGATTTCCCTGTATTTGACAAAGGAAGGCTATGAGACGAAAAAAGCTTACAATGGCCGGGAGGCCCTGAAGCATTTGCAGAGCTTCGCGCCAAATCTGATGATCCTGGATATCATGATGCCGGAAATGGATGGCTATGCGGTCTGCCGGGAAGTCCGCAAGATGAGTTCCATTCCGATTATCATGCTCACGGCAAAAGGCGAGACCTTCGACAAAGTGTTGGGGCTGGAGCTGGGGGCCGACGACTATATGGTCAAGCCCTTTGATACGAAAGAGCTGGTGGCCCGGGTGAAAGCGGTGCTCCGGCGCACGGAGAGCAAAGAGTCCAACAACAAGCGGCTTATCTTTCCGGGCCTGACCATCAATCTGTCCAATTACTCCGTTACCTTTCAGGAACAGGATATCGAGATGCCGCCCAAGGAATTGGAACTGCTGTACTTTTTGGCGTCCCACCCCAACCAGGTCTTTACGAGAGAGCAGCTATTAAATCAGATTTGGGGCTATGAGTACTACGGCGATACGCGGACTGTCGATGTACACATTAAACGCATTCGGGAGAAATTGGATCAGGGGGAAGAGGAAAGCGGCTGGAGCATCAAAACCGTTTGGGGAGTCGGGTACAAATTCGAGGTGAAATAGCCAATGCAGCGGAGATTTATGTCAATCCGTTTCAAGTTTATGGGAGCC
>CAUFVC010000265.1:0-4070 GCA_959029275.1 uncultured Eubacteriales bacterium
GGACGCCGCAACGCCTTTAGCATTGGAATTCAAAATCCTAATGAAATCGCGGAGACCTCTTTATTTGATACCGTTCAGGTTACCGATCTCTCCATTGTGACCAGCGGCGACTATCAACGGTATTTTATTGTCGATGGGACGCGCTATCATCACATCCTAGATCCGGCTACCGCCATGCCGGCCAACCGTTTTCGGTCTGTTACTGTAATCCACGCTGATTCAAAAATTGCGGATATGCTCTCGACCGCCTTGTTCATCCTCCCCTATGAGAAGGGACTTGCTCTTGCCACTTCCTATGAGGCCGAAGTTCTCTGGATCTTTGGAGATTTGACATGGGAAGCCACCGACGGGTACAAGGCTATGTCCCAGACGCTCACGCCGTAAAGCCTGCATCTCCAGGCAGAAAGGAATCTCATGATTCGATACCTTCTTCTTTGTCTGCTGCTTATTAGTGTAACTGCCTGTTCCTCTGAGCCAAAATCTTCCCCAGAATCCATATTCTCATCTCCGGAAACTCCTTCTGAGTCTGTGGAAATGCCACCTTCAGAGCCTTCAGAGCCTGAAGCCTCACTCCAAGAAGAAGACCGCCATGTCCTTCTCAACCCTGATGGCATGACAGTCGAGACTCGAATCCAACCACCCGCTGGATTTGTAAGGGTAGATGTGCCTCCTTCTTCTTTTGCCCATTACACTCGCTGCCTGCCGCTGAAGCCGGACCAAAGTCCTGTTCTTCTCTATGATGGTTCAGAAAAGGGAAATCAGAATGCCCATATTGCAGTCCTCTCCCTCGACGTGGGGGATCGGGACTTACAGCAATGTGCCGACGCTGTCATGCGAATCACCGCTGAATACCTATTTGCAAATGAACGCTATGATGAGATTGGATTTCATTTAACCAACGGCTTCTATTTTCCATACAGCCAGTGGCGGTCCGGCAAACGCCTCGTGGTAGATGGAAATACCACGACTCTTGTTCAAAAGACAGAGGAAGACTCAAGCTATGAAACCTTTCGCAGGTATCTAGATATGGTATTTGCCTATGCGGGAACTCTATCCCTTGCCGAGGAAAGCACTCCGGTTACAGATATCGGTCTTATCAAGACCGGCGATTTCTTTATCAAGGGTGGAAGTCCCGGACATGCTGTCATGGTGCTGGACACAGCCGTCAATGAAGACACGGGAGAGATCGCATTTCTGCTAGCACAGAGCTACATGCCTGCACAGGATATCCACATTCTTCGCAATCCGCTTCATACCGACGATCCATGGTACTACACCTATGAACTCACCTTTCCATTGCAGACTCCCCAATATATTTTCGATGACGGAAGCCTGAAAACCTTAGGGTATTGAAGAGTGGCGTTGCGCTAACGATTGGAATCGCCAGCGCAACGGCATTTTTTTGCCCTTTTTTCGTCTGCCCAATAAAAAAAGGCTTGTCGGCAGAAGATAAAAGTGTAGAGAAGCCCCTTGGTGTAGGATGTGATGGTCAGTCCCTCTTTCCAATTTTCCGGTCGGAGGAATGGAAGGATATTGTTTGGAATTCGACCCTGTCTTCCCCTCCGTCCTCCCCGGTCCGCGGCACCCGCAAGTTCCCTCCCTCCCCCGTCCCCTCCCGCCGGTACGCGGCCTCCTTCTCCCTCCACCTCTCTCGATAGTGGGGGTCCTTTAGCATCCCCAGATGCTCCCAGTAGTACACCTTCTCTTCGTTGTTCTTGTTCCGCACCCGGAAGTCTCCTTTGTATGTCCGCCCCTCGATCACGATCTCGGGCTCATATTCCACTGGCACTTCTAATGCCACTAGGTCCTGGAGGATTAGCGCCTCGGACTTGGAGGCCACCATGACATAGCCATCCTTCAGCGCCACCAAATACCGGTAGTTCTCCGCATAGGGTTTGGCTTTCGCTTCCTCCACCGCGCGCTTGCGCTTGGCCAAATCCTCGCGGCGGAGCCATTCATCCGCGGAGTGCTGGGCCATGCGTTTCTGAATATCGACGCCGAAGCAGCGCAAGGCTTTGGAGATGGCGTTGAGCATGGAGAGCCAGGTAGTCTGCTGAGAGAGGAGCTGTTGGCGGTCGAGGAGGGCCTGGCGAGTAGCGTCCAGGTCGCGGAGGCGGATGTATTTCTGGAATTGTTTGCCCTGGTGCCAGAACTGGAGGTAGAAGTAGGTGTGGGAGCCGCGAGACTTGCGGACGATGTGGCCGCGAGGCAGGGAGGCAAGAGAGTGAGAGACGGCGTCAAGATTGAGGGAGACATAGAGGTAGGATTGCCAGAGGAGGGAGGGGAGTTGAGAGGGATCGACATATGGGGTCATGGGCATCACGCTCCTGAAAGGAAGATTGGGATCTCATTATATCAGCTTTCAGCCCGCTTTGCAAGCGCTTTTCAGGGACGGACCTGGGCGGGAAAACGGAGGCAATTAAGCGTAGGTAGCGGCTATTGGTATGGGGTAGTGGGAGACCGGCGTAGAAAAAAGGAGCAAAGGAATTGGAAATGAACGCCGGAGTGGAGTAAAAGGAGGGGAACGGCGTGTAGAAGGAGAAGCCAATGGAATTGGATAGTGCCAAAGAACGGGAGACCGGCGTAGAAAAAAGGAGCAAAGGAAATAGAAATGAACGCCGGAGTGAAGCAAAAGGAGGGGACCGGCGTGTAGAAGGAGAAGTCAATGGAATTGGATAGTGCCAAAGAATGAGAGACCGGCGTAGAAAAAAGGAGCAAAGGAATTGGAAATGAACGCCGGGAGGGAAAGCGGCGAATGACGTTATGTCATAGACAAGGCGGCAGCGGTCAGAGCCGTGAAAATAGTGTGCTCTATTTCGCTCCCTGTCCAGTGTTTACACAGTACGAACTAGAAGTCATGGGTATAAAGAGGATAAATAAAAACAGAGCCGATCCCATGTGATAGGAAAATCACATGTATCGGCTCAATTAGCGCTTGTAGACACGTGGAGCAAAAAATCATAGATGGAACGCAGTTTAAAAAAATCCGCGGCCAAGACATCGGCTAGCTTATGGGAAAAGAGAAGATCCGCGTCGCCGCTTTCGGCAATGAAACAGATATTGCGGCGTTCCAACCAGTTTTGAAGTTCCGGCGCAGCGTCGGGAAAGTGCGGGCGTTTATAGCAGTCGCCCTCTATGGAAAATGTAGTTTGAGCGGCAAAGGCCGAGAGTGCTTTTTGAAAAACAGGGTGCGCCTCAAGAATCTGTCGGCGCATCGTATCCATAAAGTTGGTCGAAGCGTGATAAAAGCCACAGCCATAGTTGAAGCCGTCACAGGAAATCTCAAAATAAAAGCCGGGCACCTCTGTTCCGTGCATTTTACCGCGCTTAAATATGATCCACATGGTATCGCGGTATAAGGATTTATCATGGGAATACCGAGTATCCCGCCAAATCCGGCTGATCGTTTTGTCCACTTTGGGGTCGATGGTGAATAGGGTATCGATTTGCAACATGGTGGGCGTCAGCGCTTCGACCAGTTCACAGAGTGGCTCCATCACATAGCTCCGATACTCGGATTTATGTTCTTCAAACCAATCGCGGCTGTTGCGCATACGATTTTCCCATAAAAAATCTAAGGTTCTAGGTGAAAAGGGCATAACTGGATGCCTCCTAGTAAAAGTTATGGAATGGATATGATACACAAAAAAATAAAAAACACCAGGAATTCCTGATGTCTTTCAAATGGAGATGAGGAGAATCGAACTCCTGTCCGAAAATCCCTCCGTCCGGGGCTCTTCCATCACAGCTGCTGTTCTGACATTCCCTCCATAGACTCCCAACAGCAGGAGAGCTATTTCAGTAGCTTCATCTAGTCTTTATCGCCCGCAAAGCTTAAGGCGAAAAGTTCCCCGCTAAGTCGACGCCCTGTTCCAGGTCGCGGGACACCTAGACAGAACGGACTGCTTTAATTAAGCAGCAAATGCCATTTCGTTGTAATCGAAATCAGCGTTGTTATTGTTTTTAGCGTTTATATTTAAGGTTTGGTTGATGACGCAGCCCAACCTGCGGATGGCTCCCCAGGCTTCGGCGATCCCCGTCGAAACCTTTACATCCCCGAATCTTCGAGA
>CAUFVC010000266.1:0-4029 GCA_959029275.1 uncultured Eubacteriales bacterium
TCGCAAATTTCTCTTCGCCCCGTCGCTGACGCTCCGGAATGGAGATTAAAATGAATAAGCCAAGAAAAGTCCCTGTCACTGGGGTTATCGACGTAGGAAGCGGGTTTATGGAATTAAAGATCGTCCAGATGACGGAGGACGGTCGGTTTCAGGTCCTTGAGGATGTGGTCAAATCCCTTGCCATAGGCCGGGACACCTTTTCGCTTGGGAAATTGAGTCCCGCCATGGTGGATGAAATTTGTAACACGCTCTCAGGATTCCGGCAGCTGCTGCGGGACTATCATGTTCGAGTCTTTCGAGCCGTTGCCACCAGCGCAGTGCGGGAGGCGAAAAACCGCGATTATGTGTTGGATCAGATCCAGGTTCGGACGGGAATCAGTCTGGAGGTGCTCCATAATTCCGAAGAGCGGTATCTCACGCAGCTGGCGGTGCGCCATGTGATCCCAGAGTATGCAAAATTGAAGGCAGAGGGACTCCTGACCATGGATATCGGATCGGGGAGTATACAGATCGCGGCTTACGATGAAAGCGGCCTCGTCTACAACCAAAATATTCGCCTTGGATCCCTTCGAATCCGGCAATTGCTTTCTTCCGTCGAGGAGAATTCGCTGCAATTCCCCAAGGTCCTGGAGGAATATATCATCAGTCATATCGATCAGTTGAAGCGGCAGAATGTAAAAGAGAATTATCACTATCTCATCGCCACCGGCGGGGAGATGGAGATGGTGCGGCGGCTCTGCCCGGGAAAGGAAGCGGATTTGGACATCGCGTCCATCGACCGGGATCAATTTGATGCCTTATATGAGACGATGCTGTACAAATCATCAAGGGCCATAGCGGATGAATATGGGCTGGAATATGAGCGGGCGGAAATGCTAATTCCAACGATGATGCTGCTGAAAACGTTCTGGAAGATGACAGAATCTCAAAAACTGTACTGTCCCTATGCCGGTTTGCTGGATGGTATTCTGTGGGAGCTCAATGATCAGTACGGGACGAAACAGGAGGAGGAAAACCTGGATCAGGAAATCCTGTCTTATGCCCGCGTATTGGCGGAACAATACCACTACGATAGGGAGCATGTGGCAGATGTGGATGGGAAGGCGATGATGATTTTTGATCATCTGGCCCGCTCCCAGAGATTGGGCGCCCGCCACCGGCTTCTTCTGAAGACGGCGATTCTTCTCCACGATACGGGAAAATATGTAAACTTGACAAATCACGCCATGTGTTCTTCCTATATCATTGAGGCGTCGGAGCTCATCGGGCTGACGGAGGAGGAGCAGACGATGATCATGATCATTGCCCGGTACCATGAAAATGGAGAGCCGGCCGTGGACGACGCAGACTATATGGGATTGGGGAAAAAGAATCGAGTGGCGGCCGCTAAGTTGATTGCCATCATTCAGCTGGCCAATTCTCTCGACGCCAGCCACAAGCAGAAGTTGGATCTGGTTTCCGTCCGGGCGGAAGAGGGAAATTTTATTTTGCGAGTCCGGGCGGGGGAAGATTTCTTATTGGAGCAATGGATGTTTCAGAAGCACAGTGAGTTTTTTCGGGCAGTTTTCGGATTGCAGCCGGAGTTGAAGATGAAGAGAGGGAACGTGTGATGGAGGGAAACGACTTTTATAAACCGGAGTATTTCATCAGCCGGGAGCTGAGCTGGCTGGAATTTAACCAGAGGGTTCTGGAAGAGGCGAAGGATACGAAAAATCCACTCTTAGAGAGGGCCAAGTTTCTTGCGATTGTCACGTCCAATCTAGATGAATTTTTTATGGTGCGGGTGGGTTCCCTAAAGGATCAGGTGGAGGCTGGGTATACAAAAGAGGACGCGGCGGGTCTGACGCCCAAGCAGCAGCTCAAGCGGATTTCACAGCGGGCGCATTTGATGGCGGAGGAACAGTACAATACCTATAGCCGGTCCATATTGCCCCAGCTAAAGAAGGAAGGAATTTTGATTCTGCCCAAACGGCAGCTGAAAAAGGAGGATCTGCAATATTTAGAGGGATATTATAAATCCAATATTTATCCGGTCCTGACACCTATGGCGGTGGACCCGGGAAGACCGTTTCCGCTGATCCTAAATCGCAGTTTGAATATTGCAGTCTTTTTGGAGCGGACGAAAGAGGAGGAGATCTTTGCCACTGTGCAGGTGCCCTCTGTTCTACCGCGCCTGATTGCGCTCCCGACAAGGGATGCCTTTGTCTTGCTGGAAGACGTTATCTCGATCTTTTTAAATACACTTTTCCCAAAGCAAACCATCACGGCCAGCGCCTGTTACCGGATAACCCGCAACGCGGACCTGACCATTCAGGAGGAGGAAGCGCAGGATTTGTTGGAGGAGATTGAAAAGTCTTTGAAGCGGCGCCGCTGGGGACAGGCTGTGAGGCTAGAGATCGCCTCAGACGCGCCGGACGAGATCGTATCCTATCTGCAAGAGGCGCTGGAGATTGCAGAGCGGGATGTCTATAGCATACCGGGACCGTTGGACCTGGGATTTATATCCAAGCTGGCGAAGCTGGAGAAATTCTCCCACCTGCAGTATGCTCCCCTGCGCCCCCGGACTCCCCGGGATCTATTGGGGGAGGACGATATTTTTGCCGCTATTGCAAAGCGCGACATACTGCTTCATCATCCCTATGAATCCTTTTCGCCTGTGGTCCAATTTGTGGAGCAGGCGGCGTGCGATGAAAATGTGCTGGCGATCAAACAGACGCTGTACAGGGTGAGCGGCCAGTCTCCCATAATCCGGGCGCTGGCAAAGGCGGCGGAAAACGGAAAACAGGTAACGGTTCTGGTGGAAGTCAAGGCCCGATTCGATGAGGAAAATAACATCCATTGGGCAAAGCGCTTAGAGCAGGCGGGCTGCCATGTCATCTACGGCTTAGTCGGATTGAAGACCCACTGTAAGATCACGCTGGTGGTCCGAAGGGAGGAGGATGGGATTAAGCGGTATGTCCATATGGGCACAGGCAACTACAACGATGTGACGGCGAGGCTGTACACGGATATGGGATTTTTCACCTGCAAGGAAGCCTACGGCGCCGATGCGTCGGCCCTGTTCAACAGCTTATCCGGCTATGGCGATCCCCCGGAATTCTTTAAAGTCACGACAGCGCCGTTGGGACTTCGCAAGCGGTTTCTAGCGCTGATCCATCGGGAAAAGGAACATGCGCTCAAGGGGCAGGACGCCTTTATCGTGGCGAAGATGAATTCTCTCCTGGATGCCGAGATCATTGCCGCTCTGTACGACGCATCCTGTGCGGGCGTCCGTATTGAACTCATCGTTCGAGGGATCTGCTGCCTCAAGCCGGGAATACCGGGCGTTTCCGAGAATATCCGAGTCCGAAGCATCGTGGGATGGCTTTTGGAGCACAGCCGCATCTATTACTTTTCCAACGGCGGACATGAGGAGATCTATCTGTCCAGCGCGGACTGGATGCCGAGAAATCTAGACCGCAGGGTAGAACTGCTGTTTCCTGTGGAGGGCGCTGCACACATGGCGCGGCTGAAAAAGATTCTGGAAGTGCTGATGACAGACACGCAGAAGGCGCGGGTTATGAATCAGGAGGGAGGCTACGAAAAAGTGGACAGGCGGGGGAAGCCGGCCCTGAACGCCCAGGAGTATTTTTACGCGCTGGCCGTGGAGGAGGAAAGAAAATTCCAGGTGGAGAACAAGCCGCCTATCTTTCAGCCTGTGAAGTAGCGGACCGCCCGGATCATGTGCTCTTTTGACAAATTTAGCAATTGCCTCTTCCTTTTTGACGGCAAATGTATTATAATAGGATAGCGTTGGCGGCTGGGGGAACCCGCTCGGCATTGCCAATATAGACAACTGATATACGGAGGTATGGAAGCATGGAAGGGAAACAGATTGTCACACTTATCTTTTTAGTCGCTTTCGTGGCTATCATGGTTGGGATCGGGCTGCTGAGCATGAAGCGGACGAAAACGGTGGGAGGATTTCTTCTGGGCGGCAGAAAAATGGGAGCATGGATGTCCGCCTTCGCATACGGAACATCGTATTTT
>CAUFVC010000267.1:0-4019 GCA_959029275.1 uncultured Eubacteriales bacterium
TATCAAAGGATTTGAATATGGACAGGATCAATATGTAGTTGTCACCGAGGAGGATTTTGAAAAGATCAAAACGGAAAAGGACAGAAGCATTCAAATTCTGCATTTTACAGATCTCGCGTCCATCCGCCCCATCTACTATGATAAGACATACCACGTTTTGCCCGACGCGGGCGGCGAAAAAGCTTTTGAATTGCTGCGTGTAGCCATGAAAGACCAGCAAAAAATCGGCATTGCAAAGACGGTAATGGGCCAGAAGGAGACGCTCATGGCCCTGATTCCCACGGAGGATGGCCTTCTCTCAGAGACTATGTTTTATGCAGATGAAATTAAAGCCCTGCCCAAGGAGATCCGTCACCCTCTGGTGAACGAGGCGGAATTGGAGATGGCTAAAACTCTCATTCAATCTATGGACCGCCCCTTTGAGCCGCAGCTCTATCACGATGAGTATCAGCAGCGCCTGCGGCAGTTGATTGAGCAGAAAATAGCCGGTCAGGAAGTCGTCGCCGCACAGCAGGAAGAGCGAAATAGCGTAATTGACCTCATGGAGGCGCTTCAGAAAAGTATCGAAGAGCAAGCGGCGGCCCCAGGGAAAGGGCGCGGGAAGAAGGGCGCATAGTGGCAGACCTATTGGCTCAAAAGAATATTCTCCCCATGCTGATTGCGGAAAACGGTGAACCCTTCGACGATCCGGACTATCTCTATGAAGTAAAGTTTGACGGCGAGCGCTGTCTCGCCTATTTGGACGGGAGAGAGACGATTTTGCAAAATCGGCGTTTGCTCCTCGTCACCTCAAAATTTCCGGAATTATGGGATTTGCACAGGCAAGTTGGCGTACACTGTATTTTGGACGGTGAGTTGGTTGTGCTTCGAGATGGCAAACCCGACTTTCAGGAGCTGGTGAGACGGTCCCTGATGTCCAACCGAATCAAAATCGAGTTTGCCGCCAAGCAAGCGCCGGCCACCTATATCGCCTTTGACATCCTGTATTACCAGGATCAGCAAGTAACGGGACGGCCGCTGACAGAGAGAAAAGAGTTGCTGAAAAAGGCGGTGCGGGAAAGCGAACGGCTCGCCGTCTCCAGGACTGTGGAGGAGAAGGGGCGAGCCTTCTTTGAGGCAGCGAAGAGAATGGATCTGGAAGGCATCGTCGCCAAACGCAAGGATAGCGTTTATACCATGGGAATACGGTCAAAGGACTGGATCAAAATCAAGAACTTGCAGGACGATGACTTTTTCGTCTGCGGATATATCCATAAAACAGACGCGGTGACAAGTCTTGTGCTAGGACAATACGAGCAGGGACAGTTGGTATACCGTGGACATGTTACAATGGGGGTAAAGGGGGAAGGCTTTCGCCATATTCTTCGGCAAAGACCGGTGGACATGTGCCCTTTTGCGGAGATTCCCAAGGGAAATGACGGGGCGGTATGGCTTTTCCCCGAGTTAGTCTGTACCGTTTCCTTTATGGAAAGGAGCGCCGGTGGATTTCTGCGGCACCCGGTGTTCAAAGGGCTGCGAGCCGACAAAACGTAAATCCCGCAATCTGTGCCGGGGCGCTTCAATCATGAAGAGGATATTTCACTTATTACTAATTTTTTAATTTTTATTATGTTTCTATAAACCTATTCTTTTTTCCTAGAAACTGTGCTATGATTGTAACATAAATGTAATGTAGAAGTAGGGCCGTGGGGGGTGGGACAGATGTGGATTTCAAAGGAAAATGGATTCAAGATCGCAATAAGTCTGATTCTCTGCGCCGCGCTGCTGGTGGCGCCAGCTCCGTCCCCCTCCGCGTCGCAGGAGAGCAACAGTGCGCAGCTGCAGAGAGAGGTGGCCATCATCGCCCCGTTGGATCCGGAATCCGATGACTCGGCAGAGCGCATGGAGCTTCCCAAAGAGAATTCGGATGCGCAGAAGATTTATTACACAGATGAAGACCGCAAGTTTAACTCCATCAGTGAGCGGCCGGGTTCTTCTCTCATTGCGATTCCATCTACATACGACAGCCGTCAGGTGGGGCGGGTGTCATCCGTCAAGGATCAGGGAAGTCTGGGGACTTGTTGGGCATTCGCCGCCCTCGGCGCCATGGAGAGCCTTCTGCTGCCCCAGGAAGTATACGATTTTTCAGAAGATCACCTGTCCTTGAATCATGGCTACGCATTGGATCAGACCACGGGTGGAGACTATTCCATTGCGCTGGCCAGTCTCGCGGCGTGGAAGGGGCCGGTAGCGGAGAGCGACGATCCCTACGGGGATTCTGAGACGAACCCGGATGCCAAGGTTCTAAAACATTTGCAGGAGGCCATTATCCTGGATGGCAATATTCCAGGGATCAAGGAGGCCGTGATGAAATACGGCGCGGTCCAGTCTTCCGTCTTTTCACCGAACCTGGAATACACCCAGGGCGTATCGCCTTACTACAATGCTGCCACCTATGGTTTTTACTATAACGGCCAGGAAAATACCAATCACGACATTCTGATCGTGGGGTGGGACGATGCCTACTCCAAGTCGAATTTTTCGCTGGAACCGGAAGGAGACGGAGCCTTCATCTGCAAGAACAGCTGGGGAGAATCCTTCGGGGAGGACGGATTTTACTATGTCTCCTACTATGATAAGCATATTGGAAACAAAGCCATTGCATACACACGCCTGGATGATATAGGCGTCTACGATTCCATCTATCAGTACGATGAGCTGGGGTGGGTTGGCCAGATCGGCTATCGGAAACCTTCCGCCCATATTGCCAATATATTTGTGGCAAATTCCGATGAGGTCTTGGAAGCAATCAGTTTTTATACGCTGGGGGAGAATACAGATTACACAGCCTATGTGGCGGTGAACCCATTGGGGACGGATTTTCATGGGAAAGTACAGGTGGCATCTGGCACCATTCAAAATAAGGGCTACCACACTATCGATTTGGCACAAGGGATCTCCTTGCAAGCGGGCGACAGTTTTGCTATAATAGTAGAGATCAATACTCCTGGCAGCAGCACACCCATCGCGGCAGAATTTGAAGATGATGGCGTTTGGGCTAAGGATGTGGCGGTGGGCATAAACGAGAGCTTTATGAGCTATGACGGAAGCATCTGGATGGATGTGGGCGAAAGCCTGGGATGTAACGTATGTCTCAAAGCCTTCACGAAACAAAAGTAAACAGAAGGTGTGAATCGAGTGTTGAAAAATAGTCAGCGCAGGGATGAAATCCTCAAGATATTGAAACAGGCCGGCCAGCCAGTGCCGGGAACCGATCTCGCTCAGCGGTTTCAGGTGAGCCGCCAGGTGATTGTCCAGGACATCGCCATCCTGCGGGCGTCCGATGAAAAGATTCTGCCCACGGCTAGAGGGTACATGATGATGCCCGAGGGAGCACAGGGGGCTCGAAGAGTAATCGCCGTATCCCACGGAATGGACGGGATGCGCCGGGAGTTGGAGCTCATGGTGGACATGGGGGCGAAGGTGCTCAATGTCATCGTGGAGCATGATGTGTACGGCTCAATCCAGGGGGATCTGATGATTGAGAATCGCCGGGACGTGGACGCATTCATGGATAAAATCGAGAATGGATCCTCCGCGCCGCTGTACTGTCTCACCAGCGGAGACCACTATCATACCATCGAGGCCAGAGATGAGGAGACGTTGGATGCGGTGGAGGAGGCGCTTATGAGAGAATTCGGAGCGAATGAAAACTAATAGGGTGTCGCAAGAACAGCGGCACCTATTTTGTTGTGAAAAACAGAAAACGAACTCCGAAGTTCTGTCAGGCCGCACTGATCGATGAGGAAAGAGAAATACTGCCGGACTGATTTTGGTGCCAAGAGGGACTTTATGTGTATCAGAAATGAACGCATAGGTCCCTCTTTTTTGATTGTCAGGGATAAAACCCAGATAGGATGAAACGAATGTTGACTTTGCTTGCATCTTTGCCACATTGCTTGTACTATGGGGAAGAGTGGGCATAATAGAGAGGATTATATCTATCCCGAAAGAAGGAACGACCATGGACCAATTCACAA
>CAUFVC010000268.1:0-4011 GCA_959029275.1 uncultured Eubacteriales bacterium
TTTCATCGGGATGACCATATGCCTCATCATCTACAGTATATGGCCCAACGGTCAGGATCTGCGCCCGAAACAATTTCCAAGGGAGAACTTCTTCACGGATGTGGTCCGGTTTCTGTATTCCACCGACACGCCGACCAATGTGTGCCCCAGCATCCACGCCTTCAATTCCATCGCCGCTCATATCGCCATCTGCAAAAATAAAAAGTTGGGGACAAACCGATGGATTCGCTACGGCTCCTTGGTCTTAATGATCTCCATCACGCTGTCCACCATGTTTTTAAAGCAGCATTCCGCTTTCGACGTCATCTGTGCGTTGATTTTGAGCGGCATCATGTATAAGCTTGTCTACGCAACTGACTACACCGTGCTATTTCGCCGCTTCCACAAAAAGGAGAAACAGTACGAGGGTTGACGCTGCGGCGCTAGGACTACCGGATAAAGCTCCCACAGGATCGATTTTACATGAATCCATCCTGTGGGAGCTTTTTTGCCGCATTTTCAGAGATTTTAATTGAATCCATAGATCTTCTGCGAGATCTTGTAGCAGGCGAGCTGAAATTTCCGCCCTGCCTTTCCCTTCAGACTCACCCCGATTCCCACGACCGTGTGTCGAAGCCGCCGGTAGAGCCGAATATCTTTTGCCTTCATGTACTCCCACAGTTCATTCTTTTTGGCCATATTTTCCGGCAAGTCGGATTTAATCGCCAGGATCGAGGACACTGTGGTGATAATCGCCAGATAATTTAACATGTATTTCCGCAGCTTCCGCGGCGTCAAATCCATGATCGGAATATCCATCATCAGCTTATTGACTAAGATCTGCTGGTCAATGCGCTTGATCATAACCTGTTCATTGACTGACTGATCCTCCCGCCCGATGAAATAGCGGTAGAAATTGACATTCATATAGTACATCGTCTTGACATGTGGCAGCGGTTCGTAGACAAAAAGATTGTCCACGTAGAAGGTATGTTTTGGCAGCTCTAGACCGCAGTCCCGCAAAAGCTGCGTTCGATAGATCACCGAATGCATGAGAATATACTGTCCTGTTCGAAATAGACGGATATCCCGCCACGTAAAGATACGATTCTGCGGAAGGGCCGATCGATAGCTCATGACGCGCTTGCGCTTCGCCCCCTGCTTCTCATAGACAAAATTCGAAATCAGCATATCCAGATTCTTTTGCCCTGCGAGCATAGAGCGCAGAACGCCCAAAATCTGGGCGTAAGCTTCCGTATTCACCCAATCATCGCTGTCCACAACCTTGAAGTAGGCTCCTGTCGCGTTTCGCAGCCCCGCATTGACCGCCTCACCGTGGCCGCCGTTCTCCTGGTGGATCGCCTTAACGATCGTTGGATATTTCGCTGCGTAGGCATCTGCAATCTGGGCTGTTTTATCCTTCGATCCATCATCGACGATTAAAATTTCAACATCATCTCCACCCGTCAACAGCGTCGATATGGCCCGCTTCATGTAAGCTTCCGAATTATAGCAGGGTATTGCAATCGATAATACTTTCACAGATTTTTCCTCCTAACATGAAATATTTTCATGAAGTGTTTACACCGTTATCTCAAAATGACGGCCAGGTAAACCGGCTGCCTCCTTCTAATCCCCTGTTCTCATATGTTGATTTGCGCGCCGCCTCCCTGCAAGGATCCCCGAGCGGACCGCCCAATACACCAGCAAGCCGGTCGCCGCACCGCATGTGTCGATGAATACGTCAAAGGCACGCATCGCCCGGCCAGGCACAAAATATTGATGAACCTCATCTGTGACCGCATAGGCGGCCGATAGCAACAGAGCAAGCCACATCCCTTTTCGCAGCGGGATCCCGGACGAGCGGAAAGCAACCGCCGATAGAATGGCGAGAACAAAATACACGCCAAAATGGGCCCCTTTCCGCAGAATCATCTCCCAAAAGTCCATCTGATCCGTTGAAAAATGAAGAAAATCGAGGATCTTCTTCAGAAGGGATCCGCTCAAATCGCCGGACTGCGTTCCATCCTGTGCGGAAAATAAAAAGATAACAATCATCCAAATCAATACGGCGGCCCACGATATAGCGGCCCCCACTTTACCCTTAGTCATGACTTCTGTGTAATCTCCAATCCATCCTTGATCGAGGATATTTTCTTATCATGTTTGTACTGGATCAGATCGAGCACAATAGTTTTCAACAGCGCTGCCACAGGGATCGCCAAGAGCATCCCCAGGAGTCCGAAATAAGCGCCGCCTACTGTGATTGCGATAATGACCAGAAGCGGATTGAGCTTCAGCGAACCGCTCAGCAATTTGGGCTGTACGATATTGCCATCGATCTGCTGTACCGCGATGAGCAAAATCCCTGCAATGACTGCCGCGCTCACCCCGTCTGTCAAGAGGATGACAATCACCGCCACGCTCCCCGCCACAATGGCGCCAAAGCACGGAACCAGATTCCCTACGCCGACAAGAGGCCCTAGAAGCCCTGCATACTCCACCCCGGTCAAATAAAAGACGACCGTCATTACGGCTCCCAGAAGCCCTGCGTCCAACATCTGACAGAGCACAAATTTGGCGAAGTACTCGTGGATCTTGCCCATATATCGAATCAATAGCTCCTGATGCTTCTTCGGCATTGCCAGATCCAACAGCATCGCCGCCATTCGCTTTAATTGACGGCGGTAGAGTAATATATAGACCGCGGTGATAAACGCTAAAACCGCGTTCACAATAAACTTTGACGCGCCAACAAGCCCTTGCGCATAAGCGGCGGCATTCTCAGACCTCATGATCGACTGAATTTTCTCTTCAAATGGGACCCTCCCTAGAAGAGCGTCGAGATCGATCTGAAAATCCAACAATCGACTGTTGTTGATGGCCTGCACCCATTTTTTGACTTGTCCGTAGTATTCGGGCAATGCGTCAATGACTCCCTGGATTCCCTTCATGACTCCCGGCACCACGACGCTGACCGTCGCTGCGAGGATTAAGAGCAGCCCCACTACGACAGTCCATACGCTCAGAGTTCTGGCGCGCTTCTGTAAAAATTTCTTGGAAGATGCCTGGAATCTCTGTTCGATCTTGATACAGGGGATCTGTAGGAGATACGCCAGCGCGAATCCCACTAGAAATGGCGCGATGATCCCCAAAAACCTGCGAACCCCATCTACCAGAAGGGGCATATGACACGCTACCTGATATACGAGTATAAGGCCGGCAAAAAAGAGAAACCACCGCACCGGACGCGACCATCTTTTTCCCATCGCTTTAGTTCCGCCTTTCCCATACAGAATCTAAAGCTAGTATTGCCAATCCTCCTGGGTCCATTCTCGAATTTCAGCGCCCATCCTGGCAAGCATTTCCTTCTCCGCTTCCACAACAGCGGGATACAGACTGTAATTTGCCGCTCTCCACGCCTCCTGCAACATCTTCTCTCCCTGCTCTTTATCCTTTTCAACGAATAAAAGGTACGAAGCCAAAATGCGCTTTTTCTCCAATGTCGGCTGGTTCTCAAGGTATTCTTCCAGATCGCTGGTAAAGAGCTGGCGAGCCCTCTGCCTGTCACGGCGGATGTAGGCGTAATAGAACAACAGCTCCCCGCTCAACTCCTGCCGGATAAACATGGGAAGAGATTCCTGCGCGCGGTAGAGATCCACTAGGATCGCTACTGCTTTGGCATACTTCCCTTGGTAGAGTCGAATGGAATATTCCATCATCTTGAGAGTCGCAATATTTTGGTCTGAAAAATCCGGTTCCTGTGATGGCAGCTGAAAGAGCGAATCGGGAAAATCTGTCAGCGGCTGCCCTTCTGAGAGAAGAACCGCCAGCCTTGTCTGGTGGAAAACCGCTTGCCGCACATCAGCGCTATGTAACATCCTGTGGACATTCATGCCGTCATTTGCGACTCCGCCGATGTATAAGGGGATTCCGTTCAATAAGGCAAACAAAACGCCCGCGATTGCGATACACAGGAAAAGAGTGGACAGCAGAGGGCCGCCGTGATGCGGCAAAAAGCCATATGCCGCC
>CAUFVC010000269.1:0-3887 GCA_959029275.1 uncultured Eubacteriales bacterium
TGAGCGATTTTCCCCATTCACATCAGGTTTTGGCTCGAATTCAGGAGACCATGGGACAATACCGGACGTGGGCCGTGCGGGGCAATCGGGAACAGTATATGCTGGATTACCGGGACTGCGATACAAAAAAATGGAAATATGGCACTTCCTACGGCTCGCTGTTATATACGTATGAGTCTCTGGAGCCGGAGGACTTCGACTTCATAGAGCGCCTGCCAAAACAGACGCTCATCCGGATCCAGGGGACGGAACCTATACTCGTCACCCACGGATCCCCGCGCTCCATGCGGGATTTATTGAACACGAAAGGGAAGGAAGAGCTGACGCGGCAGGTTTTAGATGAATTGCCGGTGCCGTATATGATCTGCGGGCACTCCCACAAGCAGTTTATTTTACAGCAGGGGGATAAAATTTTGCTGAATCCTGGCTCCGTATGTTTCTCCATATCCGGCGAGCCTGGTATTTCTTTTGCCACGATCCGGTGGGACGGAGGGAGATGGATTCCCCGGCTACGTCACCTGTCTTACGACATCGAGGCGGTGATCGAGAGCTGCATAACATCAGGGCTTATGGAAAAAGGATCATTTTGGACGAGAGCGGTGATGAAGAGCCTTCGCACAGGGATCAACCATCAAATGCAAATGGTAAAAGTGGCGCAGCGCATTGCCAAGGAGGCGGGCGTAAGCGCGGAATTGGGCCAGATTCCATTGTCAATTATGGAACAGGCTTTTTACGAAGCGGGGATTGACGAGCCAAAGAAGGGAGCGGTTTCCACATGAGTTTATATGATGAACAGTATTTAACAATTGCACAGAATATCCTGGATCACGGATATTATGATACCAATCGGACGGGTATTCCCACCTACAAATTGCCGCATCAGAGTATGCAATTTGACCTAGAGCGGGAATTCCCCATCCTGACTACGAAAAAGGTGGCATTTAAGACCGCTGTCAGGGAGCTGCTGTGGATTTTTAAGGAACAATCCAATGATGTGAAGCGGTTGCAGGAACAGAACGTGCATATATGGGATGAATGGGAGATGGAGGATGGAACCATCGGAACCTCCTACGGATGGATTGTCCAAAAATATCACCAGATAGATACCCTGTTGGAACAGTTAAAAACGAATCCACAGGATCGGAGGATGATGCTAAATCTCTGGCAAATCCCGTACCTGGATACGGGAGCGCTCTACCCCTGTTGTTTTCTGACCATGTGGGACGTGACGGACGGGCGGCTCAATTGTATGCTTGTACAGCGCAGCGCGGATTGGGGTCTGGGGGTTCCCTTCAACACTTCGCAGTACGCGGTGCTCGTACATCTGCTGGCTCAGGTGTCGAATCTGCGGCCTGGCCTGCTGACGCACGTTATCAATAACGCCCACATCTATGAGAATCAGGTGGAGGGGATCCGGCTGCAATTGACAAGGAGGGCGGAGGCATTTGAAGCGCCGACTCTGTGGGTCAATCCGGAGATCCGTGATTTCTATGAGTTTCAGATCCAGGATATTAAATTGATGGGATACAAGAGTCACGATAAAATCTCGATGGAGGTGGCGGTGTAGTGATTAGCTTAATCGCGGCGGCCGGGGAGAATAATGAAATCGGAAAGAATGGCAGGATGCCATGGAATCTGCCCGGGGATCTACAGCATTTTAAGGAGCTGACCCTGGGCAAGACCATGCTCATGGGGCGCAAGACATTTCAATCGCTGCCGGGAGTTCTGCCCAAACGGCAGCACATTATTGTCACAAGGGACGCAGAGTTCTGCTATTCCCATCCGAGGGTTCAAGTGATTTCAGATTTGACAGGTGCTTTGCGGCGCTATGAGGCGGCAGAGGAGGAGATCTTTGTCATAGGGGGAGGGCAGATTTACGAGGCGGCAATGCCCTACGCGGCTGCGGTGTTTCTGACGCGGATCCATAAAACCTATGACGCAGATGCCTTCTTCCCCGAGATTTCGCCGGAGCAGTGGATACTTGCCGACAGAGGGCCAAGCATGGAGGAGCAGGGTACGCGGTACGAGTTTGTCACCTACCGGAGAAGAGAATTCTCCACAAAGGAAGGGGAGCGATGTCAATGAGGATGGTGATTCCCACCCTGTTCGGCCTGGAAGGGATTGTGGCGGATGAGCTGCGCTGGAAGGG
Source organism: uncultured Eubacteriales bacterium (assembly GCA_959029275.1). Taxonomy (GTDB): domain Bacteria; phylum Bacillota; class Clostridia; order Lachnospirales; family Bianqueaceae; genus Bianquea. Next base: position 2,150 of record CAUFVC010000269.1, read on the forward strand.
TTTTCAAGGGGTATTCGCTGAGAATGGCAGGGTATTTTTTGAGGGGGATTTTCATGATGTGGCGAGGGCGAATATCCAAGTTCGCTGCGGGGAGCGGGTTCAGATTGTCCTGAGCCGCTTTCGCGCCGATAGCTTTGAAGCCCTGTTTCAAGGGGTTAAGGCCATTGACTGGAAAGAATTTATCGGCCGGGACAACGCCTTTCCCGTCAAAGGCTGGTCGCTGAATTCAAAGCTGCACAGCGTGCCGGACTGTCAAAAGATTGTAAAAAAAGCCATCGCAGAAAATTTAAAGGCAGCCTACGGGCAGTCCTGGTTTGAAGAGACAGGCAGTCTCGTTCAGGTTCAGTTTTCGATCCTGAAAGATGAAGCCCTGATCCTGCTAGACACGTCAGGACAAGGGCTTCACAAGCGCGGGTACCGCCAAAATTCGAATATAGCCCCTATACGGGAGACGTTGGCGGCCGGGATCGTGGAATTGGCAAGGGTCCATCCGGATTCCATCGTCTGCGATCCATTCTGTGGGTCGGGAACCTTTGCGATCGAGTCTGCGATGAAGGCTATGAACATCGCGCCAGGATTGCTGCGCCGCTTTGCCTGTGAGCAGTGGGATTCCTTCCCAAACCATATTTTTGCACAGCAGAGAGAGCTGGCACGGGCTCAGATAAAAAAGGACGTGGATTTTCAAGCTTTTGCCTATGACGCCGACGAGCATTGCGTCGCCTTGACAAAGGAGAATGCCAAGAAAGCGCGCGTTGACGCAAAGATCCGGGTGGAAAAGAGGGATGTGCGCCGCTATTCCATGGAGACGGAAAAAGCAGTGGTGCTGTGCAATCCGCCTTACGGCGAGCGAATGTTTGAGCTGAAAGAAGCGGAGACATTGTACGGCGTCATGGGCGTGGTCTTTGCGCCAAAGCCAAGACACTCCTACTATATCATCACACCCCATGAGCAATTTGAAGCCCTTTTTGGGCGGAAGGCGGACAAAAAACGAAAACTGTACAACGGTATGATTAAGTGTGATCTGTATATGTATTTTCGGTAAATCCCTTACAAGCGGTGTAATCCCTCCGCCTAACATAGAAATCGAAGAAGCTATACCAGAGCAGCAGCTCCTTTTTTTGGCCGAAAAACAGAAAACGGACTCCAAAGAGTCCGTTTGAAGCTTCCACGCGGGTATATCCTACTCCTCAGTTCGAGATAGAATTCTCTCAATCCGCAGAAGTTCTTCCTTTGAAAATTCGAGATTGCGAAGGAAACCAGCGGTATCCTCCAACTGCTCTGGGCGGCTAGCTCCCACGAGAACGGAGGTGACGCCGGGATTTCGATATACCCACGAAAGGGCCATCTGAGCCAACGTCTGATTGCGCTCTAGCGCCATATTGTGAAGAGTTCGAATTTTTGCCGACATGCCAGGTGTAATATCGTCCCCTTTCAGAAACGGGGAGGACGTTTTTGCGGCGCGGGAGTCTTGCGGGATTCCTTCGAGATACCGCTCGGTCAGAAGACCCTGTGCCAGAGGGGAGAAAGCGATGAAGCCAACGCCATCTCTTTCCAGGTGATCCAGTAGTCCCCCCTCCGGTTGGCGGTCGAGCATAGAATACCGTCCCTGATGAATCAGCAGAGGGGTTCCCAGGTCCCGCAGGATGCGGATGGCCTTTTTGGTTTCATCCGGCTTGTAATTGGAGATGCCGATATATAGCGCTTTTCCTTGGCGCACTATATGATCGATCGCCGCCAA
>CAUFVC010000270.1:0-3862 GCA_959029275.1 uncultured Eubacteriales bacterium
CGCTCCGGCCAATGGCTCTAACGAAAATGTATCCATCTTGCGGATCGTCCACTCCACCGGCCGATTAAAGAGAAGTGAATCCCCATGTCCACTGCCATCTTCGTCGATCCAAAAGTGGTATAGTCCTCCATCCAGCTGATAGCCATCCGGCTGTCTAACCTCCCGAAAGGCATACCGTCCCGGGGGGAGCCCTGTGACCTCCACTAGTCCGCTGGAATCCGTGGTTTGGCGCATCAGGGGTAGACCTTGCTCATCCAATATCTCCAATTCAGCGCCCTCCAACGCTTTTCCAGTCAAGACATCCGACTTCTGTATCTTCCATGTAGTCGGATGATTGACTCTGCGGAGGGTGATTATATCCGGAGATTCTGTGTCCAACGAAACTTTGGAAACATGGGAATCCACCGCGAAACCCGGAGGAGGCGTCACCTCGACTACCTCGTATTCACCGAGAGGAAGATAGGTAGACAGCGCACTTCCCCTCTTATCCGTCTTGAATGTCTCAATCAACATCCCATCGAAAGTCCGCACTTGATATTCTGCGCCTTCTAGTCCAATCTCTCCGCCATCCTCAACTTTGAGAACACGAATTCTTTTTTTGATCAGTTCATTTTTAATCTCCATTGTCTCGCCCCCTTCATCCCGCGGAGTAACAATAAACTCGGATGTATCCGCTCCCCGATAGGAGGCTTCGACGCTGTACGCCGCGCCAGCTGCTCCATATCCTGAGGGTCCATCCAGCTCTCTCAGATAGTACTCTCCCAGGGGAAGATCAGTCTTGCTCAACGCACTCCCGTCCTGCCCTGTTATGAGAATATCGACAAGGGAATCCTGTGGGATTATAGCGGTCTCTTTCTGCGCGGACAGATAGCTCTGTGCCGCGTAAAGTCCAAATACAAACCCTTCGCCCGGCTCATACTTATACTGCGGCCCATTCTCGCACCACACGACTTGCTCTGCGGTCTTCTGTACCTGTACAATCGCTCTCTGCCGCCGATTCTCCATGGCCACCGTCTCCGTAACCACTTCCGTCGTTTGATCTTGATACTGTAGCTCCACCGCATAGACCGCAGTGTCCCGCACAAAGCCTGGAGGCGTCGTGACCTCCCGACCTCCATACCGTCCAAGATATAGCTTTGTGGATTTCGCTTTTCCATCCGCGCCTGTGGTTATCGTATCCACTATCTCCCCCTTTACCGCCTGCCTCGTGTGATCCGGCGTATAAATATCCTCCGCGGCTATGATTTCAAATGATGCTCCCTCCAATCCCCGCTTTTCATAGAGGGGGCGGTGCAGTGTCCCGTATTCTGTCTCCTCCACATCGGTATCCCATAGGACTTCTCCTGTTTTCACAATCTCAATAACTCCCATCGCCACTTGGTCAAAAAAGGATACCACTATGGGACTTTTCCCATGAGTTTCAACAGAAAACCGAACCGGATTATCATGTAGAATGTAGCCGTCCGGAGCCGCCTTTTCATAGAGGAGATAGCTCCCGTATCCCAGTGGACCCGGCAGTGTCAAAGTTCCAGAATCATCTGTCTCAAACTCGCAAAGCCACTGTTCTGTAGGATAATATATCTTGTATCGAACTTCCTCCCCCGTCTGTTCGTTTACTATCTGAAATCTGGCGCCTGCCACCGGAATAACCTCCCCTGTGGCTATATCGCGCTTCTCAATCCGAACGAGGGATTGAATCGGGTGGTTTTCTAAAATATAATAATAGATTTTTTGATCTTCACAGATCTCAACATCAAAATCTTCGATGGCTCCATATCCCTCCAGGGGCTGGATCTCTCGCACGCAGTATCGCCCATAGGGCAGCCAATCGCTCTGCGCGTATCCCATCGCATTCGTCTCCACCCTCGTTATCTCTGCGTTATCGGACTTGCGATATATGCCGAATACGACTCCCTGCAAAGGTTTCCGCTCAGCCCCCGTCCCTGCCAGCGTCGTATCCGCAAACTTGGTCAGGGAGATCTTTCCCTTGATAACTCGATCCTGTATGCTCACCTGCTTGCGCGCTATTTCCACCAGTTCTCCCTCATAGGTTACATCCACTCTCACCGCTTCTGAATTCAACGTATAACCTTTGGGAGGCTGTCTCTCAATGACATAATAGGTTCCCAGCGGAAGAGCATCGCTGGAATAGGCAGTCAGCGCTCCCTCTCCCGCCTGAATCGTTTCCACCAGTTCTCCATCTGGCTCCTGATAGCGAATCTCATACATCGCTCCTCCCAGGTCGGCGTCGCCCTGCGGCTCTGCGCCTGTCTCCGCATCTTGCTTTGCGATGGTGATCTGTCCATATTGAGGCTTTTGCGGTATACTGAGATGTGCTTTCACAGACGTAACAGTTTGACCTCCATATTGGAGCTTCACAGCATATGGTTCCCCCCATACCTGATAGCCCGGTGACGCATGGATCTCTTTCACATAGTAGGTTCCAAGGGGTAAATGAGCCGATATAGCCTTTCCCTCTTCATCCGTCGTCAGGACACCCGCTTGAACCGTACATTCCGCATCTCGATAGACTCCAAACTCAGCTCCGGCCAAAGAATACGAAGGGTTTTCATCTGTCACCGCGCGATCGGCAGAGTATTTCGATAAAAGAATTTGGCCTGTCTGAGGCTGTTCCCAGACATCGACCCATTTGCGCAAAATCTCTTCCTGTCCATCCTCCGCCGACAGCGCTACATCATATGCCGTCGTGTCCAGAATGTATCCACGGGGGGCTGTCAGCTCTTTTACATAGTAGCGCCCTAGCCTGATATCGGTAAACTTCCCTATGCCCTCTTCATCTGTTGTCGTCCGGTCAACTTCCTGCCCAACCTCAAAACATGTTTTGCCGTTTGCATCCCGTATGGTCTCCGCCGCATAAAGGCCATAGACCGCTCCTTGTAGAGGATAATCGCCTAATTCTGGAGTTCGGTTGATCTTTCGAAGAATGATCTCGCCGCGCTTGCGAATATTTTGAAACACAACGGCCGCCGTCTTCTCCCCCTCGATTACGACTTTCTGAGGATTGTCACCTGCAATAATAAACTCTTGTGGAACTCCTATTTCTTTTATCCAGTAGGTTCCCGGCAGAAGCCCTGTCTTGGCAGCAATTCCCTTTTGGTCTGAAATCAAGGTGTCAATCTGGTCAAGACACGCCTCGTCTGCAAACACTCCAAAGGTAAAGCCGTCCCGTTTGCCATCATTATTTTTTGTAATCTTTTCGATTTGTAGATCGCCCGTCGACAGCTGAAGGGCAACATACGCTGGCACCGTATCTGCCCCTATCCCCGCCGGCGTAATGCACGTCTGCGTTCTCTCGCCTGCCGTGCTTGTCGTCCATAAAAGTGGGATCTCCACATTGCCTGCCGACTGTTTCAGCCCTGTTGCTAATATGAAATCGGTCGTCTCATCGAATGTAATTCTCAGTGAGCTGCCAAAGCTATGGATTTGGGCGCCGTTTGCTATAAATTGATAACCCGATACCACTGCATTTGCATCGTCCAGCGTCACGCATCTGTTTGGAATTCTGCGGGGGTTGTCCTCCGCCTCAGCCGCCGTGGCGTATGTGAAGCTTGGCCTCTTCATGTGATTCTGCACAGCCATCTCGATTCTCGCATATTCCTGCTGAAAAGTCGTCTCATATGTCTCAATGCCTGCATATAGTTCTTTTGCACTCTGTGAATCGGCCGCTGCCCAGGCTGGTTTCGCAATGTGAGTAAACGTTTCATCCCGTTCCCCGATGACGGTTTCCCATATGAGCGCCTGGGTAGCCAGATAGGTTTCTAAGCCACCCCCCTGAGCCATTGGTTTTACCCAGCCACCCCAGTGCCAGTTTCCGCCGTACAACAGGATGCGCCCTATGATT
>CAUFVC010000271.1:0-3839 GCA_959029275.1 uncultured Eubacteriales bacterium
GAGCCGGTCAGCTGGCAACGCTCCTGATCGACAGCGAGCTTGGGCTGGAGAATCGGGCGCTGGCGGAGAGGATTAAGACCCACCCCTTGGCAAAGGTGGAGAGCATGTTCCATATCCGAACGGAGGATGGGCTGGTGCGGTTCTTCGAGGAGCCTTTACCCCCCAAGCTATATGGCAAGGTTATCATTTTGGATGAGGATGGATATCTGCCGGTGGAGTCCAAGGCGGGCATGGAGAAGATTATCGCCGTGCGCCGCGACATCAAGAAAAAGATATTTGTGACCAACGCCGTGCGAGCGCTGCGGGAAATCACAGAGAATCTGCGGGAGATCAAGAGCATCGTCCTGGTTGGCGGCTGCGCTCTGGATTTTGAGATTCCGGCTATGATTCTACAGGAATTGTCCAGGTACGGCATTACAGCCGGACGGGGAAATATACGAGGAACGTGCGGGCCGCGGAATGCGGTGGCCACAGGGCTGGTGATGTCCTATGCGGACGGAGGGCGGCGCCATGAGTGACCGGCCTTGCATTGAAGTGTGGTGCCGGGACGCGCGAACCGATTGGATTGAGGAAATGCAGGCGGGAGCGGAAGAAGAGGGCGTGTGGATGCGCGCCACGCCGGTTGCTACCGGTGATGCCGCAGCGCTGGCCCAGGGCGCTTCGAGGGCTTCCGCACTGGGAGTTGGCGTTGGGGAGTGCAGTGGGCAGGCTATGATATGGGTGGAAGCCCTGCACCGCTTTAATCCTCTGCTCCACATCGAAATCAAGACTCGGGAGCAGGCCCGCCGATTGGGGGCCGACGCGGCCCGGTATATAAAAGGAATTCCTTTAAGGAACTCCGTTGAAGGCAGGTGAAGAAAGTGGCGGGTGCCAGCATTTATACAAAAAGAGGGGATGGAGGCCAGACGTCCCTGGGAAATGGCCGGCGCGTCCCCAAGTCTCACGGTACGCTGGAGGTTTTGGGGAATCTCGACGAGCTGACGAGCCAGCTGGGACTGGCCAAAGCGAATCTGCCGTCCGGTGAGACAGACCTTCTGGAGCAGATCGAGACACTTCAGAGGGACCTGATCACCCTCATGGGAGAATTGGCTGGCGCGCCCCGCTCCGGCCACGGAATCACAGCGGCTTCCATTGAAGCCATGGAGGCTAGAATTGATCAATATTCCCCTTGTTTCTCTCAGCTTCACACATTTGTGCTGCCCGGCGGAACGGTGGCATCTGCCCACCTGGATGTGGCCAGGACCATCGCAAGAAGAGCGGAGCGCTCTCTCGGAAAAGCGGGACTGCCCTTGGCGGTGCATCAGCGGTATATGAACCGCCTATCGGATTATGTGTATGCCATGGCAAGGTATCTGGATTTTCGGGAGGGAATTGCCCGACAGGTGGCAGCCGGCGTTCAAGGGCGGCTGCCCAAGGGCGGGAGTAAGGAGGCGGTGGCTATGGAGTGCGGCCAGTCTGTGTCGCTGGCGCAGGCAACGCGGCTCTTGGAGGAGCTGGAAAGGGAAGCGCTCCGCCAGGGACTTAAGCTAGTCATGGCGGTGGCCGGCGCGTCGGGCCGGCCGGTGGCAGTCCACGTTATGGACGACGCCTTTATCGCCAGCTACGATATCGCAGTCAATAAAGCATTTACAGCGGTCTCTCTCAAGATGCCGACAAAGGATCTGGAAGAGCTCTGCAAGCCGGGAGGTAGTCTGTACGGCCTGCAAAACACCAATGATGGGAAGATCGTCATCTTCGGCGGCGGCGTACCTCTCGTGAGGGGAGGGACGGTGATAGGAGGGCTGGGCGTCAGCGGGTCCTCCGCCGAGAACGACACGAGGATGGCCGAAATCGGAGAGCGGCTGTTCAATCAAGTTTATCCGCAGGGCAATTAGCCTAGCAAAAGGAGGAAATACCTTGGCTGTATCAGAAAAAGAGTTACAGGAGCTTGTCCGCAGCGTATTAGCGCGGATGGGCGACTTGACTCCTTCGCAACAGGAAGAGACGGGCCTGTACGACAAAATGGAAGACGCCATTGCCGCCAGCGCCCGGGCACAAAAGGAAATCCGAAGGATGCCTTTGGAATTCCGCGAGAAAATCATTGCCAATATACGAAAGCTGACCATGGAGAATCTACAGAAGCTGGCGGAGATGGGCGTGGCGGAAACTGGAATGGGAAACGTAGGCCACAAGATCATCAAGCATCAGCTGGTGGCGGAAAAGACACCGGGCACGGAGGATCTCTCGACGATCGCATGGTCCGGGGATCGCGGGCTGACGTTGGTGGAGCAGGGGCCCTTCGGCGTCATCGGCGCCATCACCCCTTCCACCAATCCCAGCGAGACTGTGCTCTGCAATTCCATCGGGATGCTGGCGGCCGGCAACAGCGTCGTCTTCAACCCGCATCCCAGCGCCATCGGCGTCTCCAGCTTTGCTGTGCAGCTTGTCAACCAGGCTTCCATAGCGGCGGGGGGACCGGCCAATATTGCGACGACGGTTCGGAAGCCCACGCTGGAGACAGCGGACGTCATGTATAAAAGTCCGGTGATCCCGCTCTTAGTCGCCACCGGGGGACCGGGCGTTGTGACGGCGGTTTTATCCACAGGAAAGCGGGCCATCGGGGCGGGAGCCGGAAATCCGCCTGTGGTGGTAGACGAGACAGCTGACATCCGCAAAGCGGCCGAAGATATCATCAACGGCGCCACTCTGGACAATAATCTTCCCTGCATCGCAGAAAAAGAAGTCATTGTGGTGGACAAAGTTGCCGACGAATTGATGTTTTACATGGAGCAGTGCGGAGCGTACCGGCTCAAGGACAAGGCGCTCATCCGGAAGCTGGCGGAGATGGTCTTGACCACCAACAAGAAGGGCAAGCAGATCATATCCCGAGACTGGGTGGGAAGGGACGCCTACAAATTCCTGAATGCGCTGGGGATCGACGCCGATGCCAGCGTGAAGTGTATTATTTTTGAGGCGGAAGAGGAACACATCCTCGTTCAGACGGAACTGATGATGCCGATCCTAGGGATCGTTCGGGCCAAGGACGCACAGTCCGCCATGGAGATGGGCGTTCGCCTGGAACACGGAAACCGCCATTCCGCCCACATGCATTCCAAAAATGTGGACCACTTAACACAGTTTGGCCAGATGATCGATACGGCGATTTTCGTCAAAAATGGTCCGTCCTATGCGGCCCTTGGGTTTGGCGGCGAGGGATTCCCAACCTTCACCATTGCCAGCCGCACCGGCGAAGGCCTGACTTCCGCCAAGACGTTTACCAAGTCCAGGCGCTGTGTCATGACCGATGCGCTTTGTATTCGATAAGAAAGGAGAGGATATAAGTGGATATTAATCAAGTTGACATTGAAAAGATCGTCAAGCAGGTTCTGTCCCAGATGGGGGATAAGAAGCCGGACGCTGGAAAGCAGGCTGCGCCTCAGACCTTTTCCATACCCAAGAGAGCAAAGGTTGCCATGATGACCGAACTCCGCAAGATTGAAGTGAAGGAATTTGACATTCCGGAGATTGGCGACGACGAAATGTTAGTGAAGGTTGAAGGGTGTGGCATCTGCGGTACCGACGTTCATGAGTACAAAAATGATCCCTTTGGTCTGATCCCCGTTGTCCTTGGACATGAGGGGAGCGGACAGATCGTCAAGATGGGGAAGAACATTGTGCAGGACACAACCGGAAAGCCCCTGACAGTGGGAGACCGGATCGTTACCTGTACCATCCCCTGCGGCAAATGCGACGCCTGCCTGAACATGAGGGAGAAGGATAATCTCTGTGAGAATTCCGGGATTTACGGTCTGATGCCGGAGGACGATCACTATCACTTTAACGGCTGGTTCAGTGAATAT
>CAUFVC010000272.1:0-3838 GCA_959029275.1 uncultured Eubacteriales bacterium
ACGCTAAGCAGGGCAACAACATGATAAACAGCTTGAATGACTTCTTGGGCTTTTTCTGCACCACTACCTCTGGCATCCGACCAACCCCTTTTTTGCTTATTTGGAACTTTTATACGAATACTTGCACGGTTTTTTATGCAATTCGTGTCCCTTTAATCTTGCATAAAGTATAACACTTTACGAATCGTACTTAAAAATGATAAATTTCAAAATGAAATTACAAAATTTGACGGCATTTTTGACTATAAATAATATTGCGCAGAAATATCCCATCAGATTATCCTACAGTGTTGCTATTTCCACATTGACCAGAATAGAAACAGAAACAGGAACTGTCACGATACCACAGGACGTGAATAACAAAATTGGCGCCCATATAAAGGCATATAAATTCCTATATTTTAGATAATTTTATGATATTTTTATTTTAAGCAATCAGAAATGGAAGAATAGAATGATAAAGTATACAAAAAATCAAAAGAATTTTCTTGACATTTTTATTCGTAAAGTGTTATACCTTATGATGAAAAATACATTTTGAATTATGCGCAGCATTAATACCGCAGTTTAACCACCGGACACAGTTCGGCGGAGTTACTCCGGTTCTGGCTTCCCAGCTCCCGCAGCAGTGCGTCCAGGTGATATTCACTATAGAACAGCCGGAACATATTTGCCATAGTGCTTACATAGAAAAAGCAGGATCGGCGGTCTTCAGCCAGTCCTGCTCGTCATAGCTTAACTCTCTTTGCCTTTCTTGATTGGTAGCGCCCCGGAGATCGCAGTCTTCCAGAAAGGCTTTTTAATCATGGTTTCTTCCAAAGCACAGATTTCGGAGCGTAGTCTTCGGCAACATTTTCTTCCACATCATCCACAGTAGAAAAAACCTGCTTCGGCGCATGATGCACCGCAAGTTGTGAGAGGTTCTCGATCCGCCGTTTCACGGCTCCTGTGATAGCCCGGACACGGCTCTCCTCTATATATTCCTCCGCGCCGTCTGCGGTCAGGACGCATTTTATCAGTTCCCCCGCATCCGCTATCCGGTCAAAGTCAATCCAGCGAAAATCAGATACCAGCTTCAATTGCTCCGCATGATGGTTCTTGAAAGGTTTGCAGACCACTTCCTTTTCCGAGCGTATCTGTGCGGGCATCTTATCATAGCCCAAGGAAGAACCGCTGTCATAAATGGGTGCAAAGCCAAGCCATGCAAGTGTCTCCGCATTTCGGAGTACGCCGAAGTTATTGAGATGCCTGTCTTCATTGGCGATGAGATAATCCAGTACAATCATGCGGTCCAGAAAGGGAACTGCGCCCTGGATGCCGAGCGCTTCACAACACTTTACAAAGTGCTGATACACCGAAATGCGGTTGTCCTTTTTCTGCGTCTTGAGGATGCGCCATGCAGGAACCAGTTCGGTGTCCTGGGTGACGAAATCCTCGCACACACTGTAAGGCGCCCCCTTGTTCCAGGTGACGGCGTATGGTACATGGGGAATACTCAGGCGCTCCATAATCCCGGCGGCAATCACTTCATTAAAGGGCTGCTGACGGAATGGATTGCTTCCGCCTTTTACCAAATACCGCTTTCCGCCTATGATTTTCCACCGCTTTTTCAGGTTGCCGTCCGAGGTATTGTCCGGCGAGGAAAAATCCAGGACGTCCGCCTTTTTATCCGCCCCGAACAGGACGTCTCCGATATCGTCCGAGAAATCGTTGTCAAAGAAGTTGATGGTATCCCATGTCAGGCTGGAACCCTCCGGGCAGATCCAGTACTGGTCCGACAGACTCAGCCCGTAACAGCGCACCAACAGCATTGTTGTGCAGGTAATCTCCAAGGTCTCCAGCGCCTCACGGACGCCGGATCGACTGGCAGGGATAGAACGGTCTGTCCACCACTCGTTGAGCGCCGCCCGGTCGGTAACGCCTTTCCGGACTGGAACTCCCACAGGAAGATGCCCCGGCGCGTACACTGTGCCGATTTTCTGAATAAAGCCGGTAGCGTCATCCAGTTCCATTTCCGCCACTTGGATTCGTTTATGCATCAAGGTACATTTCAAGCTGTTCACCTCATTTCGCTTTCTGCTTTGTTCCTCCGGTTTTATTTTCAGGCTCCGAAGCCTTGCCTGCAATGCTTTCCGCTGTTCGATTTTTTCCGCCAGCTATTATACCCTGTTTTAACCCCTTTTGTCAATAAACGGCTTTACAGGAAGAACGCTGGCTGCCACAACAAGCAGCCACCCATATCATAGAGGGCGTTCATCATTGGCAGGCAAGTAGGGGCGTAATCTCATCCTCATAGTAGAGATAAAGGCTGTGAAGCGCGCGGGTCATGGAGACATACAGGAGCTTGCCGTCCAGATCATCCATTTGGTAATGGTCGGCATCCGCCCATGGAAGATAGACCGCATCAAATTCCATCCCCTTTGCCAGGTAGGACGGCAGGACACTGATCCCTCCGTCATAGACGGCATTGTCCTCTGCGATCAATTGCACGCTCGGAAGCCGTTCTTTTAGGGATCGATATACGGTGGCGGCGTCCTCCTGGTTTTTGCAGATTACGGCAAACGTCACGTATCCCCTCTCCGTCCTCCCTTGAAGGATGGACTGTCCGATCGCCTCTATTGTGGACGGGTAATCCAATTTCTCATAGACAACTTCATCGCCGTGGCGGAGAAAGGGAATGGCTTTATAGCTCGGATTCATGTGCAGCCGTTCCATAATGAGCCCCGCTTTATCCACCACTTCAATCGTCGTCCGATAGCTCTTCTGTAGAATTTTGATATCGCCCTTGTCCCCGGGCAGATAGATCCTCTGAACCTCATCCCAATTTTGGATGGACCGGTATCCGTGAATTCCCTGATACAGGTCCCCCAGTATAGTGAAGGTGCAGTTGCGCAGAATCCGCTTGAGCATATAAAACTGAAATAGGCTGAGATCCTGCGCCTCGTCTATGACGACGTGACGAATCCCCTCATTTTTGGAAAGCCCTTTGACGGACACGGCAAGAAGCATCGCCGGCGCTAAATCTTCCAGTTCCAAAGTCTGTCTCCGAAAATGCTCCAGTGTATACTGGCGCAGATAATCAGCAAAATCCCCTGCGGCGGGCCGCACAAATTGATCAAACAGCTCATCGTCTGTGTAGAGCTGTTTATAATACTCTAAGCCGGTTGTTTTCGGCAGTTTCGCCGCATATCTCTCAATGAGGGTCTTGCTCTCCGCGTCGAGTTTGCGCAGGAGGGCGTCCCGCTTATCGTATAGCGCCCTCATGGCTTCCCTCCGCTGGGGACCGTCGTTGGGATACTGGGTAATGATTTTCTCCCGCAGGCGCTCGCACTTCTCTTCCAGCCCTCTCTGCATGGCGGCTTTCTGTGTGCGGAGTTTCGACTGAATATTCTTTTTCATCTCCGGTATGCGCTTTTCAAAGCAGAGATGCCGGTAGGAATGGAGAAATAAATCTTGCAGTTGTCTATATGACATGAAGGGCTGTCCCGCAAGCGTCAGATCTTCTTTTGGCAGATAGTTCAATTCCAGATGCCTCAGATAGCCTTCACAGACATCAATAAATGCCTGCGAAGATTTAAAATAGGATTCCTGTTTTAGCCACCGAATCTCCCCCGGCTTGGATTGTGAGCCCAGAAACACCCGCAGTTTGTGGTGGATATCCTGAATTTTGAATTTTTTGCCCAATATGGCCCTCGCAAAGTCTTCAAATGTACTCTGTTTGACCTCTCCGACGCCTAGATCCGGAAGCACGGCCGAGATATAATTTAGAAAGAATTGATTCGGTCCCAGAATCATGAAGTTATCGCCGGCGATGGCGCCCGCATAGGCGTACAGCAAG
>CAUFVC010000273.1:0-3795 GCA_959029275.1 uncultured Eubacteriales bacterium
TCAAAGGGATACGACATAGTTGCCATGTCCTTTATGACCCAGCAGGCTACAAGGGCTTACGAGCTGGCGGCACAATTTCGCCGTCTCGGCGCTTACACCATCTGTGGCGGAATGCACCCGACCAGCCTTCCGGACGAAGCAGCCCAATATTTCGACACGGTCTTTGTAGGCGAATGCGAGAAAACTTGGCACGACTTCATTCGGGATTATCAGAGAGGAATGCCACAACGGATCTACCGCAACCAGGCGATCATTGCCATGGAGCAGGTTCCGGCGCCATCCTATGAGCTGTTGCAGATGGAGAAGTATCGGACGATCCCGGTTCAGATTTCCCGGGGCTGCCCTCACAACTGCGCCTTCTGCGCGTCGACTAAGGTGTATGGTCCCCAATACCGCCATAAATCCGTTTCGCAGATTCTGGACGAGCTGGCGGTTATCCAACGGCAGAAGACGTTTCCTCACATTTATTTCACCGATGACAATATGCTGGTTCAGAAGGAGTTTTCCCTTGAACTCTTGGATGCGTTACAAGGGCAGAAGATGCGGTGGATGACCCATACCGATATTGGTGTTGCAGAACAAAAGGAAATCCTGTCCCGCTTATACGCGGCGGGTTGCCGAAAGGTGGTCATCGGATTCGAAAGTATTGTCTCCGACTCCCTTCTTCACATGGAGAAATGGAAATATGCCCGTTTGCCGCAGTATGCAAAAGCGATTGAGATCATTCAGTCCTATGGGATTGGCGTTTGGGGGACTTTTATTGTGGGATTGGATCACGACGACAGATCAGTTTTCCAGAGAGTGATCGACTTTACACTTGAGAATCATTTATATGGGGCGATGATATCGGTTCCCACCCCCTTTCCAGGCTCCGCCCTGTATGCTCAGCTGGAAAGGGAAGGGCGAATCCTGACAAAACACTGGGGGAGCTATACCCTGTGGAATGTGGTCGTATCGCCCCAAAACATGACGGCAAAAGAACTGGAAGACGGATTTTCCCGCACGCTGCGCGCCATCTACTCGAAGGAAGCCTCCCACGAGAGACTTGAGTACTTCAAGGAACTGTGGAAAAGGAGGCGGATCGGACCTTGAGAAACATACTGTTTTATATCCCCCAGATGCAAGGGCCCACGGGCGATGGGAGATTGAACGTGGATTGGACGGATGCCATCACCCAAAAGGTCATGGGGCAGCGCTGGAAAACTGTTACGCTGGCGGCCTATGTGCTGGCAGCCATTGCAAGGGAAGAGGGATACGAGATCGCGGTGTGGGACGAGGACTTTCGAGGCCCGATCTCAAATGAAGAATTCGAACATGCTGAGATCGTATGCATGTATATCGTCACCCCGACTGCGAGACAAGCTTACGGGGTGGCGCAGAGGTTAAAGAGAAATCGAGTCTGGACCGTTATGGGCGGACCTCACGCCACGGCCATGCCAGAGGAATGTCAGAAAATGTGTCACACTCTTATGATCGGAGAAGGGGAATACAGCTTCCGGCAATTTCTGCGGGAGTATAGACAGGGAAAGGCCAGAGCCCGATATGAACAGGCGAGAGGTAAGGTTGCTCTGGACCAGTCCCCAATTCCGGCATATGACGCGCTGCAAGGGGAAGAACGGCGATTGATCCCTATGCAAACGGCCAGAGGCTGTTCTCACAGGTGCCGGTTCTGTAACGTACACAGCCTGTACGGGGCTGGATACCGAGCGAAAGCCCGATGGCAGATTGAAAAAGAATTGAAAGCCATCGAAAGAGTGTCTCAAACAAAGCGTTTATATGTAACGGACGATAATATTGTCAGCCGGGAAGATCACTTTGAAGAATTGCTAGAAGCATTTTCGAGGAGCCGATGCACCTGGTACGCCAATGCGGACATCTCGTTTGGCCTGGATCGGGCTAAAATTAAGCGAGCATATCAAAGTGGACTTCGGCAAGTTCTGATCGGACTGGAGAGCGTGAATCCGAAGGTCCTCTATACCTTAAATCCGGATCAATATAAGTATCGCCAGCGCGATCTGTATTTGCAGGCGATTCAAGCGATTCAGGCGGAGGGGATTGGCGTGACAGGGAGCTTTATCGTAGGCCACGAAAACGAAGGAGAGGAGCAGTTTTATCAATTAGAAGCCTTTATCCGGGAGTCCAATCTCTATGCCGCCAATATCACCTTTCTCAC
Source organism: uncultured Eubacteriales bacterium (assembly GCA_959029275.1). Taxonomy (GTDB): domain Bacteria; phylum Bacillota; class Clostridia; order Lachnospirales; family Bianqueaceae; genus Bianquea. Next base: position 2,174 of record CAUFVC010000273.1, read on the forward strand.
ACCCTATCCCGGCACGCCCCTTTTCCAGTCCATGAAGCGAAAGGGGCTGATTCTAACCTACGACTGGGAGTACTATACGATTTTCCAGCCGGTTCTAAAGGTTCGCGGCGCGACGACCCATCAGCTCAACGGATGGTACCTGTCTCTTTTGGATCACATCTATTCTGCGGACAGCGCCAATGAGAAAGCGCGGTATTTTGCAGATGTGTATCGCAGGAGGATGTCTGGATGAGCAGAGGGAGAATTCTGTATACATGTCCCTATGTGCCATACGGTTGGCTGCGAGATCAGGGATTTACCATGGTCAGTGCATATGAGGAAGTACACGGCTCAGGAGGACGGCTTCCCCGGTTGCTCCACAGCTGCTCATACACCAGCCATTGTGCAAAGCTTGACTATGAACGCTATGACGGCGCAATTTTGGTCAACTGCTGCAATGGGATGCAGCGGCTGCGGGATGCGCTTCAAGTGGCATATCCCAATCTCTGGCTTTCAATGCTGGAGATTCCGTCGATGCTTCACTATGAGGAACGTCAGAGGTATTCTGAACAGCTTGAAGAGCTGCGCAAACAGCTGAACCATAAGTTTTCTGTATCGATACCGGAAATTAGGAAAAAGGAAATCCGCCATATTCAGCGGTATGAGACCTTTGAGCCCTCCACGATACTCATCATTGGAAATGGCATATCGAAGGGGTATGCCCATGATTTAAATAATCTCTTCCCTGGCTTTAGGCTGCGGTTTTCCTGTTGTTCTTCCATTGGCAGAGGAGACGCTTTGTTAAATCGATCTTCTAAGATCTCCGTCAAGGAAGAGGAGGTGAGTTGTCCTCGGATGGCCAATTTTATCCCTTGGCTGGAGGTCAACCTGCACAATCAATCGGAAGCCATACGGGGCGTAATTCTCATCTCCGCAGGGCGATGTGATTACACCCTGTTTTCCTACCCTCAAATTCAGCGAATCTGTAGCCAGAATCAATGTAAGGTATTGCAGATTGAGGAGGAGATGACAGTTCGCATTTCGGAGCGAAGCCGCATTCGGTATGAAGCTTTTCGGGAGAATTTGCAGTATGGAAAAGGAGGCGTGCTAAGAGCGACTTTGTTCAGCGAATGCGATTGGCCGGCGGATTGAGGACCGGAATGCGATTATATGCTGCACAATCCCTGGTGCGCCATCAAGTCTCCATGTTCACTGGCGCGATCTGGAAGGAGCCTTCCAGGATTGTCTGGACCAATATGGGAATGCCGCCGGAGCTTTTTTATGCCGCGAGTTACCTGCCAGTCAATACAGAATTGACAGCCGGGTGGTCGTCCACGCTAAATCTTGCAGCGAAGTACCTTGCCATTGCGGAACAAAAAGGGTTTGGACAGAACTTGTGCTCCTATCACAAAGCGATCGTCGGAGCTATGGAATGTGGAGATCTGCCGTCGCCCCGTTTGGCTGTGATGTCCTCCCACATTTGCGACGGGGGAAGAGGTCTTCTGTCCTATTTTGCCTCACGGTTTCAGACCAAGACATATCTTATTCAGGTCCCATATGGACAGACTGGTGAGGACAGCCGCTATGTCGAACGGCAGCTGCAGGAGTGCTACGGCAAAATCGCAGGGTCAGTGTCCTGGTCC
>CAUFVC010000274.1:0-3788 GCA_959029275.1 uncultured Eubacteriales bacterium
CCCGCCGCCTCAATGGCCGCGATGGCCGCCGGCACCTCTTCCTTCGCTACCGCCGCTACCATCCCGATTCCCATGTTAAAGGTGTTAAACATGCCCTTCTCACTTATATCTCCGAGCCGCTGCATCAGCGGGAAAATCGGGAGAACCGGCCAGCTGCCTCTCTCAATCTGCGCCGCCGTGTGCGGCGGAAGCATTCTCGGGATGTTCTCGTAGAATCCGCCTCCCGTCACATGGCTGATGGCCTTGACCGCCACCGCCTGCTTCAGGGATGCAATCGCCTTGACATAGATTTTCGTGGGCTCCAGCAGCGCCTCGCCTAGCGTTCTGCCCAGCTCATCATAGTAAGTCTCGATGGTCTCTTTCGCCCTGTCGCCGTTCAGGCCAAACAGCTTGCGGACAAGGGAAAAGCCATTGCTGTGTACACCGCTGGACGCAATTCCAACCAGCGCGTCGCCTTCCTGCACACGGGAGCCGTCGATAATGTCGCTCTTATCGACAATCCCCACGGCAAAACCGGCGATATCGTATTCATCCTCCGGATAGAACCCGGGCATCTCCGCCGTCTCTCCGCCAATCAGGGCGGCTCCGCTCTGCACACAGCCCTCCGCGACGCCTTTTACGATACAGGCTATTTTCTCCGGCGTATTCTTGCCGCAGGCGATATAGTCCAGAAAAAATAATGGGGTCGCCCCGCTGCACACGATATCATTGACGCACATGGCAACCGCGTCGATTCCCACCGTGTCATGCCGATCCATCAAAAAGGCAAGCTTTAATTTCGTGCCCACCCCATCGGTTCCGGATACCAGCACCGGCTCCCGCATCTCCATCCCCGCGATGGAAAACAATCCGCCGAATCCGCCTAGATCCGTGATAACCCGCTGGTTAAACGTTCTCTTGACATGCTCCCTCATGAGGGATACCGCTTTATAGCCGGCCTCCACGTCAACCCCTGCATTTTTATATTCAATTGCCATGATTACCTCCATTCCGGCTTGTCCACGCCGATCTGCCGTCAGAAACTTGTCTTTCGCTAGCAAAAAAGGCACGATACGCTAGGCGCTTCGTGCAAAAGGGGATCAATGCCCCATAAGACGCTTAAATACTTCCTGATAGGCGTCCTCGACGCCGCCCATGTCCCGGCGGAAGCGATCTTTGTCCAGCTTCTCCCCCGTGCTGGAATCCCAGAACCGGCAGGTGTCAGGGGAGATCTCGTCGGCCAGGATCACAGCGCCATCGGAGGTTCGGCCGAACTCTATCTTGAAATCGATCAGGTCAATGTTGAGGTCCTTTAAATAGCTGCGCAACACATCGTTGACAGTGAATGCCATTTTTGCAATATCCGCCAACTCCTGCTCCGTGGCCAATTCCATAGCATAAATGTGATACTCGTTGACCATAGGATCGCCAAGATCGTCATTCTTATAGCAGTACTCTAAGACGGTTCTCCTCATCATCGTCCCCTCCGGAAGACCCAGGCGCTTGCTAAGGCTGCCAGCTGCCACGTTCCGCACGATGACCTCCAGCGGAACAATGGACACTCTGCGCACAGCGGTCTCCCTCTCATTCAGCTCTTCAATGAAATGGGTCGGCACGCCCTTGGTCTCCAAAAGCTTCATCAAATTGTTGCTCATCTGATTGTTGATGGCGGACTTTCCCTCAATCGTCCCCTTCTTCAGCCCGTTAAACGCTGTCGCATCATCTTTATAGGATACAATCAGAACCTCAGGATCGTCTGTCGTAAATACTTTTTTCGCTTTGCCCTCGTAAAGCAATTCTTTCTTTTCCATTCTCCGTTCGTCCTTTCTGTGCGGACTTTCCGCGTAATTCCGTTCACATACTAGTTTATTTTACCTTTTTCGCGGGATCTTGTCAATGCGAATTGCGGCCTTTCTGACTTTTTATGAAAATTATTCTTCCACATTGAGAAAAAAATAGAGGGCTATAGCAAAACAGAATTTTTAAGCCGGCTCCCTGCGATTTCTTTGACCATAGTGCCATATGCGGTTTAAAATTCTTATTTTCCCATAGCGCCTCTTCGTTTTAATTGGGAGACGATAGCAGATACCAAATCATTTCTTTCGCAGCCTCCACGTTGGTAGCGTTGGTCACGATTCCAACGTATATGTCCTGGCCATAAAAGATCTCGCGAATGGTTTCATTGTTGGAGATATTGATCAAAAATGGGTAGGGACCGGAGCGGATCTCCTCGTCGGTATCGATGTCCGTGGTGACGAGCTCCGCCTCGACGATACCCGGCTCCTTTTCCTCTTCGCCCTCATCCTCGTTCACCTGAACCTGCTGATCGGCCAGCTCGCGCAGCCGAACCATCTCCTCCTCTGTAAAGACCTCATCCAGCGGTCTGAGATACTCAGATGCCACATCCTGCAATCCCGTCTCTTTGTCCGCGACGATCAGATCCAGCTCCTTTGCGGACACCATGGCCATGGCCTTCATGACGGTGGCGTACTCTACCTGTGGATCGCCGCCGGTCGCTGTGGCCAGCGTCGTAATCTGGATCTCCTTGTCCTCCGTACACAGCTCGGGAAAAGCCTCATTCAGCGCTGTCTGCGCGTCGTCCACCTTATCTGAATCCATGATGGAGGTGTGAAATAGAAGCGTCAAGGAAGATTTTTTAGGGGGATTGATAACATAATGATTCAGCGCCCATGCTAGAATGGCGATGACGGCAATCCCGATCATAATGTGATATCGGTAATACATCACAATGTGACCGGCTTTTTCTTTAAACGTCATTTTTTTAAACGCTGCTTTTTCCTTTTCTTTTTCATATTTTAACAAAACCTGACACCGCCCTCTCAAGTTTATGCGACTCCACGATACAGTATAGTTTACTGTATACGCCGGCGGATTGCAAGAGATAAAGTTGAAAAAAATTGTAAACAAACCATGAAATTGACAGGATGAGAATCTATGGATTTGACACACTAGACATGTATCCGACTGTGGGTCGATACAATCGTTTTCTTCAAGTAGAAAGGAGGGAACACAATGCGATACACCTTCAAAGCATTTTTTCAGGATCCTGACGAGGCCGACCTCGCGTATGGCCGCCTTAGGGAGCGCGGACTTGTGGAGGATATTCAAATTCAATCCCGCTCCACGGGTAAGAGACAACAGCGCACCCTGGATCTGTATGGACAGGCGTCGGCCACTACAGCTGCCGCCGCGCTATCCTCCTCCATGCTGGTGCCCTTTGGCCTTGGATATGGCTGGGATCCGGCCATGACAAGCGCCGCCTCTTCCTATTCTGTGCCGCCCGCCGCTATCTCTGCCCTTGCGGATACTCTCGGGGATTGGCGGGACGAAGAACCGGGGCAGAGCGTCACTCTATACGGCCACTGCCAAGAACAGCATTTGGCTGGCCTCCGTGAATGCGTGAGACGGCACGGCGCAACCCGCCTACTGACCTCTAAAACGACTTTTTAAGATCGCCAAATATTTTCTGCATTACGCTTGAAAGAGTTTTTAGCTGGAAAATCTCTACGTTGGGGAACTTTGTCACCGATTCTCTGCGGAGAGACCCGTAGGGAAGAAAAACTCGACGAAATCCCATTCGATCTAACTCTCGGACGCGAATTTCCAATGACGGGACCCGTTTTAGCTCGCCTGTCAACCCCACATCCCCAATGAGAGCCGTATCGGATGGGATTCCCTTTTTTGTTGCGGAGGAAATGAGAGAGGCGATCAGGGCTAGATTGACAGACGGCTGCGAAAGCTTAAGTCCGCCTGTTGTCTTGACCACTACATTTTTATCATACAGAGGG
>CAUFVC010000275.1:0-3785 GCA_959029275.1 uncultured Eubacteriales bacterium
TGTACACCACATCCTCATCCCGGTAGGTAAACCCAAACTGCTCTTTCTGTTTATTGAAGATCTTTTCATTGACCTTCTGTGGCAGGTCCTTCGACTGCGCAATCTCATATTCCAAATCGGGCATATTCGGATCATACTCCGCACTCGTCCCCTCCGACGATGAACATCCCGTGAATAGGACCATCAACATGGCAGCGATACAAAGCGTTAGCCATCTTGTTCGTTTCATGGCGCTCCTCTCTTCCATTCCTAGGATTACTGTACTATATGCGCCATCTTAATGTCCTATTCCATGTCTTTTCCTTGCAAGGGCCATTTCCATCTGGCGCGGCCGCGACATTGCATCGCCGCCTTTGGGGTATCCCCTGCGCCCCTTTCCCCGCGTCTCATAGCCTCCGACTCCCTTTTCTCCGGAAAACGTAAGCCGCAGCAGGTCCTTGACGCGAACGATCTGGTCAATGGGCGTCGTGGCGATCTTCTGTGATATAATCACCGGGTCCATGGCGTGAATCAAGGTGCGGCCCGGGCTGGATGCAAAATTCGCACCCGCCTCCAGAATTTTTTCATAAAAGCTCTGACAGGCCCCGGCAAAGATAACGAGCTGGTCCATGTCCGGCTCATACTCCCGGGCCCGGCGGACTGCCTCGATAAAGTACCGGGAACTCCGATAGTTTTCCAGTTTCATAATGTCCTTGCCTCTCAAAATCGAGTCGTGTCCGGTTAGGATCAGCATTTCTGGGCGATATTTCAAAAGCAGCCGCAAGACCTCCATTGGCTGACGGCTCTCCTCAATGACAGCTCCCGCCGCATTCATCCCTAAGCTCTGATAATACTGTAGGCATAATCGGAGATACTCTTCATCCCCGTCTAAATGCAGCACGCGGATAGGATGAATCATCTCCGCCTCCTCCATGCCGCTGGCATTTGTCAACCCCTGGAGCGCCGCATCCTCGCTGAGATCTTTCATCTTTTTTTCAATCTCCTTTAAATTCTCCCGGCGGCTTCGGTAGATGGTTAACTCGTCCACAAGGATTAAATCCTCCTGCGGCGCATCCGCCAATACACGGTAGTTGACTCCCCGGAGGCTAATCTTTCCAAAACGGTCCGCCTCAACAACACGAAATAATAAATCGCCGCCATATGACCGGCGGCAGACTAAATCCCCTGCTTTCAACATAAAAAGCCCCTCCTATGCTCACTGGATCCCATATCCGCCTCGGCGGACAAAGTGGGATATGAATATCCTCACCTGTATCCTATGCATAGAAGGGGGCAAGCGTTCCGCTTACTTGATGGTCTTTGTCACATCGCTCTGAAGCCGCTCTACGACAGCATCCGCATCGGCTTGGCTTTCGCCTTTGACGCCGAAATAAAATTTAATCTTCGGCTCTGTCCCGGAGGGACGGGCACAGAACCAGCTGTTATTTTCCAGTGTAAAGCGAAGGACGTTGGACGGCGGAAGGCCATCCAGCCCGGCCGCATAATCCTTGCACTCCAAAACCTTAAGTCCGCCGTAGGACGCCTGTGGGTGCTGGCGCAGTTCCTCCATGAGGGAATTCATTTTGGCAATGCCCTCGATCCCCTCAAAGGTAAAGGAAACCAGCGTCTCCATAAATTAACCGTACCTCTCATCAGGTACATCCGGACCGTCTCGCAGAGCCTGTTTCTTGCCTTTGTAGACCGCCGCCATCTCACAGACCAGAAGGGATGCGCTCACCGCATCCTTATCCCTGGCATAAGTTCCGCTGAGATATCCAAAGCTCTCCTCAAATCCGAAGAGGTAGGTTCCCCTGCCAGCCTTCTCCGCTTCCAATATCTGCTGGCCGATATATTTGAACCCGGTCAGCACCTCCCGCAACTCCACGCCGTATGCGTCCGTCAGCGCGCGGATCATCTCCGTGGTCACGATGGTTTTCACAAGAAATCCGTCCGCAGGCAGATGTCCCGTCTTCTTCCGCGCTTCCAGAATATAGGAGGATAAAAGCACTCCTGTCATGTTGCCGGAAAAATGTTGATACCCTGTATCCGTCCTGACCATGATTCCCACCCGGTCCGCATCGGGGTCCGTCGCAATGAGAATGTCAGCGCCCACCTGCTCCCCCAGAGCGATAGCCGGCCCGAAAGCCCGAACATCCTCCGGATTGGGATAGGGCACCGTGGGAAAGTCGCCGTCCGGCTTTTCCTGCTCCGGCACCACATACACATTGGTAAAGCCGCACTCCGCCAGCGCCCGGCGAACCAGCCGGTTGCCAGTTCCATGGAGCGGCGTGTAGACGACGGTCAAATCGGCGGCATGGGCGCGCACCATCTCCGGGTCCAACAGCTGGCTTTTGACAACGTCAATATATTGCCGGTCCAGCTCCTCCCCCACGGAGACAAACAGCCCTGCCTCCTCCGCTTCCCTCCGGGGCATTACCCTGACACCGTCAAATAGATCGACTTTCTCCACCTCCCGGATGATTTCCTCATCCATGGGAGGCGGCACCTGGCATCCATCCTCCCAGTATGCCTTATACCCATTGTATTTCGAAGGATTATGGCTGGCGGTGATGACGATTCCACCCTTGCAGCCCAAAGTCCGGACTGCGAAGGAAAGCTCTGGCGTCGGCCGGAGAGACTCAAACACGTAGGCCTTGATCCCGTTTCCATTGAATACGGCGGCCGTCTCCAGCGCAAAAACATCGGACTGATGACGGGAGTCATATGCGATGGCAACGCCCTTCTCCTTGGCCAGCGGATCCTTCATCAACAAATAATTGGCCAGCCCCTGGGTTGCTCTCCGGACGGTGTAGACATTCATGCGGTTCGTGCCGGCGTCCAAAATGCCGCGGAGTCCGCCTGTCCCGAACTCCAGATCCTTATAAAACCGATCCTCTATCTCCTTCTCATCCTCTGCGATAGCTCGAAGCTCCGCCTTCGTCGCCTCATCCACCGCATCGCTTGCCAGCCATCTCTCATACCTGGCTCTATAGTCTGTCATTCCTGCCTCCATTCTGCCGCCTTTCGCGGCAAATTCATTCGTGTGGTACCAACTGCGAAACTGTATTACTCGCCATCCCTGGAATCCTGGGGAGTGGAACTGTCGGAGCTATCGTCCTGCCCCCGGCTGGAGTTATTTTCACGGGAGCTAGTCTGACTGTCCTCGCTGGACTCGGAGGACTCAGGGGGTTCCGGCTCCGGATCATTCTTCTCAAAATTGGAGAAATACAGCACCTGCTCCGCCTTGCCTGCCGTAATCTGAATGGTCATCGTCACATCCTTATAGCCTGTGTTGGAAACCGTAATTTCATGCGTACCCGGACTTAGCATGACTTCACACGGCACACTATCGTACAATTCGCCGTTGATGTACACAATGGAATTTGCCATGGAGGACTCAATGGAAACCTTGGTCTTCGAGGCGTTCAGGCTCAGGGACGCCGTCACATACGGCTGTCCGACGGTAATCGTCTGTTCAAGGGATTCATAGGCATCCGCCTTGACCGTCATGGTATACTCCCCGTAAGGCAGCATCGCCTCGTCCCCATTTTGATAGGTCTGTCCATTGATGACAACCTCGGCGCTCGTGGGATTCAGGGAAAATTTGACCGTGCCCGTCTTCTCCGCCACATTGGGGAGCGTCAACTCCTGTTCCTTGCCGCTGGTAATAAAGATCTGACCGGAGTAAACGGTAACGGAGTCCTTTGTCACCACGATGGAATTGAGACCTTCCAGAAGGGCGATGGGCTGCATGTCCTTGGTGATGGCTGCGGTGACAGGCGCACCGGCTGCGGGCGTAGCCTTCA
>CAUFVC010000276.1:0-3780 GCA_959029275.1 uncultured Eubacteriales bacterium
ATCCGGCAGTTTTAAGTCAAGCCACACTTGTCCGACAACAAATAGTACGCAGATTCCTATATAGAACCATTGTTTTTTGCTGATATATCTCATGATTTTCAGCATTTCAATACCTCCGCTCTAATTATAAGTATGCTATTAATATCATGCTATTGATATGATTAAAATAAAAACCTGCAAAAGACAGGCATTATTTTAAAGAGTTGCGAACCTTTAAGAGCAACATCTTAAAAATAGCTTGTTCCTCTTCCGTAAGACCGGACAACAGTTTCTGTTCTGTAGCTATCATATTTTTTTCAGCCGTTTTGCAGCATGACATTCCTGAAGACGTAATCCGAAGCATTTTGATTCGCTTGTCTGTCGGATCGCCGAACGCTTCCACAAACCCCTTTTGTTCCAGTCGGCTAGCGATTCCGGCGGCAGTTGACTGAGCAACGTGAAGCCATCGCTCTAAATCCTTTAAAGACATTTGCTTTTCACTTGTCTGATTTAATGCCAGCAGTGCGCCAACCTGTGCCATCGTCAGATCCTGGGCGCGAAGTAGATTATTTGCCTGTTTTTCTAACTCATCATGAATTTGCTTCAATAAATCACCGCAATTTCGTCCGTTCGCCATACTCACACCTCCTGTTTAAAATAATAGCATACTATTGTTTGGATGTCAAGAGCTAAATTCTATGTTAAACCATGCTGTGTTATTCTACTGACGTTAGGCCATCCTCGTGATGTACAGCCGCTCCAGGCGGGACAAGTGGCGCGGAATTATCTCTTTGGGGGCGGCTGCCTTTTGTGATCTCCTGGGCTGTTTCAGCTACGGTGGCGTCAATGTACTGTTTCCAGAGCGGAGCCTCCAGAATCCCCCTTCGGGTCTCACATTTCAGGATCAAATCTCGGAGTCTTTCAGGCGTTGCTTGATTTGCTTCAAACATAGCCACAAAATACTTCCGGAACTGGTCTAAAGTCAACGGTACAATATCCAGTCGCTGCTTTACATCGCCTTTGGCGTACCAGGTACCGTGCCGGAATGTTTCGGCTGTGTTGGTATCAATTTTAATAGCGATGAACATTCCGTATACCGGCTTATCATACTTCAAAACAGCGTCGGAGACGTGGCGCCGAACAGGTTCGCCCTCCATGGCCTCCTGTCTGGAAGAGGTACACATGGTTACTTCGATCAGTATGGTAAAATCAGCAAATTCGCAATACAAATCGCCTTTTCCGCCGCCCGCGGCGGAAACCGGCATAAAATCGGAGTCTAACTTAAAACCGCGGACCTCATAGGGCTTGTTTACCATGTGATTGATTGCCAATGCAGCTCTCCAAAGAGTCCATTCAAGGTAAGCCGGTGTTTCATCCTTTGGAACTTCGATGGCAGTATCCTCATCATAGACCAGCCTGCCGCCGCCATTGATAAGCAGTGTCATATAGTCAGCGATCTCTTTCCACTGCTTACACTGATCATCCGCGTACTGGATTTCATCGGTCTGGGCAAGGATGTTCTCAAGCCGCTGCCTTGCAATATTAATTTCCGCCGGCGTTGTCAGCGGCAGATCGGAAATATCAAACGCAATACGCCGATCTTTCATCTGCTTTACCAAATCATCAAGCAGAGATTTCGCCACATCCACATTGTCCGTAGGCAGAGATGCGCCATTACAGAGTTTCCTGTACTGCTCTATGATGGGCTCTGCACTGGCGGTGGTTTTGGCAAGTTTCTCAGCAAGGACATGTTTGGTCGGGACAATTACAAGACCTCTGCCTTTGCGCTGAAACACACCAGAAATGCGGAGGTATCGCATGTTCATGTCGCTGTACTCTAAGAAATTGTCCGCCTTTTTATCGTAATTCTCGCCGCGCTTAGCGATTTCCCGTTTGTCAAATGGGCGTTTTGCCGGAGCCGCCGCCCTTCTTTCCCGCAGATCAAGAATGTTGTCAACTACCTCATCCAGAGCATAGCTGGGATTGGTGGTATGGCCCCATAGGGCAAACTCAATCCGGGTAAGCTCGGAGGATCCCGTTCTTTTCTCCAGTTCCAGCATAATTGCCAATAGCCATCTCAGGGGAGAAAAATAGTGGACTCCATCGGACATGGGGAACTGCTCCACGCTCATCGCTCTGAGATAACATTCTTGAACGGCCGGATACGTGTCTGCCTTCAAAAAAGAGCATCCGAAAGGCGTTATCGCGTCAAGAGTTCCTAAATCTTCCTGTGAGCCATCTTTTTTCTTGATTTGAGGATAGATGAATCCGTTTTTTGCGAACATGAGCCGCCACTTCCGGGCATGACTTCCAGACTCATCTTTGCCATTCTCATTCTGAATGATGCCCTTTTTGTTCAGAAGATTCATAAAGCCGATCTCATTTTCCCGTCCGCGAAGATTCCCCACAAAATGCGATGCGGCAAAGACAGAAAAGCCCTCTTGAATTCGATTGGGGTTGCGCAAACCGGTATTCCCCACCTGCCATATTTCAATCTTCTCCTTCATAAGGCAACCTCCGATCAATATCCGACAAACAGATACTCTTGCACAGAGTTCCTATGGGTTTTGGCATCGTTCTGATTTCCAAAAGTGTATTTATAGTCCACCGGAATGACTTCCACATGCTCTTTGTATTTTGCCATAATTGCCACCATCTCATCCTGCGTCGGGAGACTGTTGGATGAGTATGATACAATTAAGATGCTGTCTGAAAATTTCTTGAACAGGCGGTCAAATGCGTCCGCCGCCCCCTTGCGGGTGGAAAACGGCGTTGGATAGGATTTGAATTTTTTTGTCTGGGTATGGGCCTGGATTTCTACGCCTTTCCAATCTCGGGCCAGACCTTCGACAAAATGGTATCTGCGGACATACTCGTTATCAGAGAGGGGAGAGTAGTAGGGGGGATCGATATAGACCAGATCTGCCTGTTCAACTCTCAGATCCATGGCATCGCCGTGCTTGGAGCGATTCGTTTTTCCATTGTCGAACACAGCGCGATTCACAGCTTCGACTGCGTCGAGAAACTGTTGCGCCAGGGTTTTCTGCAAATCTTTACGGCCATCATCATATCGCTGCCCAGTGTAGGTAAAAATGCCGCGAGGACGCTTTTTCGTGCAAGCCCGGATGAGAGCGGTCATTGCAATTGCGTGTTTGTATTGATCTCGGATAGCGGCGATATTGGTGCGCAGCGTGTCGATCAGATCATTCTCTTCATCGGTGTAGTAAAGGCCCTGGAAAGTAGAAGAAACAAAGTGATCAGACTCCCTATGTACGACAAGAAGTTCCCTTGCCTCGTCCAGCGGCAATGTAACAGTGTTGTTTTCCACCATAGCTTTAGTAAAGATTGCGGACATGGCCATGTAGTCGTTGCTGAGAACAGACTTGCCCTGCGCCTTAAACATATAGCCGACGATTCCGGAACCAGAAAACAGGTCAACTACTGTATCCACATCAAACTGTGAGGCCACCGACCAGATTTCCGAAAGCAGCTTGCTTTTAGACCCCATGAATCGGGTCGGGGGATAGGCCGAGACCTGGGAGGGCAATGGCTTGGGAACCATTTTTGCCAGGGTGTACCGTTTGGGTGGGATCGTTACGATCACATCCTCACCTTTCCGGCTGCTGCCGTTGCAGGAAATATGTCGCTTTGTTTGGATGACATCAATGGTAAACGGCGCATACAGTTCGTGTACCAAAGGATGGTTCGAGTTCGTCAGTACAATATGGCATCCACGCTCATGCAATTGGATAATCATTTTGGCCAGTTCTACATGATCTTCCTCATGAAACTGTTCTTTTG
>CAUFVC010000277.1:0-3775 GCA_959029275.1 uncultured Eubacteriales bacterium
ATCATGACTTCACCAATCAGATTGCCTACGTCAAGTTTTATTTTGATATGAGTCGAATCCCAGAGGAACTGCTGCCATACGCAGGGCTTTTGACATCGGTGTTGGGAAGCGTATCCACGGCTCAATATAGCTATGAGGAGCTCAACAATGAAATCAATATCCACACCGGAGGAATCGGGGAGAGCCTATCCGTCATCGAGCCGGTGAAGAATGAGGATGCGTATCAGCCTTATTTCAAGGTCATTGCCAAGTGTTTTTACCATGAGCTGACGCCGATGATTGAGTTGGTGGAGGAGATTCTGCTTCGCTCCCATCTGAAGGACCGGGAGCGGCTGGAGGAGATTCTCTCGGAGACCTGCTCTCGGATGGAAATGTATATGATGGACTCAGGCAATGCCGTTGCCTCCGCCAGAGCGATGTCCTATTTTGCCCCCACCTATGCATTTCAAGAAAAGACCCAGGGGGTGGATTACTTTTTCTTTTTAAAGGAACTGGAGGGGGATCTGGAGAATCGTTTTGACGATCTGTGTGCAAAGCTGGAATTGGTGTGCCAAATGCTGTTTCGCCGTGACAATGTAACGTTTATGGCGGCGTGCGAGGGAGAAGCGGATGGGGCGGTGCGCGATTGCATGGGGCATCTGTTAAAGACGCTGCCGGAGGGCCGTCTGGAGGCGGAGCTGTCAGAGCCTCTGTTTGTCCGTCCAGTCAAAAAGAACGAGGGATTGATGACATCGGGAAAAGTCCAATTTGTCGCAAAGGCGGGGCGGTTCCACCAAGAGTTTTCCGGCGCTATGCTAGTTCTTCGGAATCTGTTAAGCCTGGATTACCTCTGGAACAAAGTGAGAGTGTTGGGAGGTGCGTATGGGTGCATGGACGCCATCTACCGCAGTGGGCGCATCTATTTCGTATCCTATCGGGATCCCAATCTGGCCTCCACGCTGTCCGTGTTCGACAGAGCGGCAGAATATGTTGAGACATTTGATTGCAGCCGGCGGGAGATGGATAAGTATATTATTGGAACGATCAGCCGCCTGGACGTGCCATTAAATGCCGCGATGAAGGCGGCGGCAGCTTTTGAACGCCGACTCAGCGGCCTAACGGATGCGATGCTGCAAACCTTGCGGGACGAAGTTCTGACAGTATCACCCGCGGATATCCGCAACACTGCAGGCGCCATCCGGGAGGCTATGGAGGAGAATTGTATCTGCGTACAGGGCGGAGAGAGCATGTTAGAAAAAAATAAGGAGCTGTTCGGACAGCTTTTACAATTGCTATAAATGATAGACAGGGAGATGCATATGAAGAAATCGGGATTTGTTTCCATTATCGGCCGTCCCAACGTAGGAAAGTCAACGCTGCTGAACCAATTTTTGGGGGAGAAGCTTGCGATCACATCCAACAAGCCGCAGACGACCCGCAATCGGATTCAAGGCATATATACTGACGAAAAAGGGCAGATCGTGTTTATCGATACCCCGGGAATCCACAAGCCTTCCCACAAATTGGGGGAATACATGGTCAAAGCGGCAAGCACAACCATAGGCGACGTGGATCTGATCTTATTGCTTGTGGAGCCGGGGAGACCGAGCCACGAGGATCGGATGATCATTGACCAAGTCAAAAAGGCAGGTGCGGATACACTTCTCATCATCAATAAGATCGATACGATCCCGAAAGCCAATTTATTGGAGTGTATCAATGCCTATAAAGATCTGTATTCATTTCGGGAGATCGTTCCGATCTGCGCCTTTAATGGGGACGGCGTCAGGGAACTTCAGGATCTGATCTTTTCGTATCTGCCGGAGGGGCCGGGCTTTTTTCCAGAGGATATGATAACGGACCAGCCTGAGCGGCAATTGGTGGCGGAGTACATCCGGGAAAAAGCTCTGTATGTGCTGGACCAGGAGGTTCCACATGGGATTGCGGTGGTGATCGATACGTTTACAGAGAGAGAAGACAGAGCCATTGTGGACATCAATGCGACGATAATCTGCGAAAAAGAATCTCATAAGCCCATCATCATCGGAAAGCAGGGCGCGACCATCCGTGAGATCGGCACTCAGGCCCGGCGCGAGATTGAGCGTATGCTGGGGGTTCAAGTCAATTTGAAACTGTGGGTTAAGGTGAAAGAGCGGTGGCGCGATAGCGAATTCCTGGTAAAAAATTTCGGTTTTGACAAAAAAGAACTTTGATGGGAAGAAAAAGGCCTTGACATTTTTTCGGTTGATGTTCAAAACAATGTCAAGGCTTTTTCAAATAAATTTTCCGGTGAGTTGTTCCAGTATAAATTTATAGCCCAGAGACACAATAAGGGTATCCTATTGGTCAGGGGGCGACGTTTGATGTTTGAGCAAGTTTTATGGAATATATTTGAAAAATCAGGGGATGTAGAGGCCTATTTGGCCTGGAAAGATTTTGAAGAATATAGCGAGATTAAACCGTCCACACAAGAGAAAGGAACCGTGTATGGGGAAGACCATCAAAGTGAGGGGCATTATCATTGGGGAGATGCCCATGGGGGAACAGGATAAGCGAGTGACGATTCTGACTAAGGAAAGCGGTAAGCTTCAAGCGATTGCCAAGGGGGCGAAGTCCTCCCGGGGAAAGCTGAGCGGATCCACACAGCTATTTTATTACGGAGATTTTCTGCTGGATAAGGGGCGAACCTTTTATTATATTCGGGAAGTCCAGATACTGGAGAGCTTTTATTCGATCCGCCAGGACTTTCTAAAAGTATCCTACGGCGCTTTTATGCTGGAGACCGCCGCGGTTCTGTCTCTGGATGGCCAGGAGAATCGGGATCTCCTCTTTCTGTTGTTAAAAGGGCTTGTAGCGCTAAAAGCGGAGGAAACGGATGATCAGATTATCGCCATGACCTTTGCGCTGCGAAGCGTAAGCGACAATGGATTTCGACCGCAAGTCGATCACTGTGACGTGTGTGGACGGCCTGTAGACCAGCGTCCGGCATGGGCTTTTGTCATTGGCCGAGGGGCATTGATTTGTCCAGACTGCCAAGGAAAAATCCAAGAATACTGTAAGACAGTCTCCACAACAGTCCTCCGGGCTCTTACGCACATTGTCACCGCACCTGTAGACAGAGTGTACCGCTTTGCCATCTTTCCAGAGTTCAGCCAAGAACTCGCCGGCCTAGTAGAAGAATATGTGGTCACGCACACCGGTCAGAACTACGCGAGTCTGAATTTTTTGAAAAAAAACCTATTTGAATAAAAATAACTTGAATATAAAAAAAAGGGTGTACACTTTTCTTTTTAGAAAATTGTGCTCCCTTTTTTTATATAGCATATAAATTAACTAAAGATACATAAATAATTATAAATAACAAAAGTAAACTGAAATAAGGGGAGGAAATATTGACAAGGGATATATTATTGTTATTATATCCAATTTATGACTGTAATATTTATATATTTTCACATTAGACAGAATAGAAACAAATTCACTTGCAGAGTATGGGGTTAGGTTATTTAGTATAAATAGCATGAGATTAAATTGTCTATAAATGAAGAAAATATAAATGCTCATGTGGTGTGTTTAATAACATAATCATTATATATGATTCTAATATAAAAAATAGACAAAAAAGCAAAGCTTCCTCTTGACATTTTCGTTTATGAAGTGTTATACTTTATACAAGATCGAAGGATACGAATTGCATAAAAATCGTGCAAATATTCGTATAAAAGTTCCAAATAAGCAAAAAAGGGGTTGGTCGGATGTCTGAGGTAGTGGTGCGAAAAAAGCCCAAGAAGTCATT
>CAUFVC010000278.1:0-3740 GCA_959029275.1 uncultured Eubacteriales bacterium
TTTAGCGGCTCTTTTTCTCTTGTTTCTTCTTTCGCCGCTTCCCTTTCGCCTTCTTTTCACCGCCCGCCTTCCCTATCACCCTTAGCGTCGCCTTTTTTAGCGGCTCTTTTTCTCTTTCTTCTTCTGTCGCCGCTTCCCTTTCGCCTTTTTCTCGCCGTCCGCCTTTTCTATCTGCCTTGCCGACGCCTTTTTAGCGGCTCTTTTTCACTTTCTTCTTCTGTCGCCGCTTCCCTTTCGCCTTCTTCTCGCCGTCCGCCTTCCCTATCTGCCTTGTCGTCGCCTTTTTTAGCGGCTCTTTTTCTATTTCCGCCTTCTATTCCTTCACACCGCCAGCCATAATCCCGGTCACAAAATATTTCTGTAGACATAGGAAGATCACACCTACCACCGCCGTAACCACGAGCGTGGCCGCCATTAACTGATTCCAGAAAATCTCCCCTTCATTTCGAAAACTGGTCAGCGCCACCTGTACCGTCTTTACCCGATCCGAACTTGCGACGGTCATGATCAGCGGCCACGTATACTCGTTCCACATCCCCGTCACCTTAAGAATCGTCAGCGACGCTAAAATCGAGCCGGATAAGGGCAGGTATACGCGCACAAAAGTTCCAAAGCGAGAACAGCCATCAATGGTCGCCGCCTCATCCAGCTCTCGCGGAAAAGACATATAAAACTGCCGGCACAAAAAAACGCCAAAGGACCCCGCAATATAGGGCAGAATTAAGCCTGTGTATGTGTTAACTAAGCCTGTGCCCCCCTGACCAAAAATAGAATTACCTCCCGCCAGCGGGAAGTGCCGCATCATACTGAACAAAGGCACCATTGTAACCTGAGGCGGAATCATCATCCCAATAAGCAAGAGAAAGAAAAGGAATTGCCGCCCCACAAATTGCATACGGGCAAAGGTATAGCCCGTCAGCGCATTGATAAAAAGACTCAGAATCGTCGCCATTCCCGTGACATACAGACTGTTCCACAAATACCGCGCCCAGTTGCCGTTGGACATCGCCATTTTATAGTTGATGAACTGGGGATCCGAAGGAAATAAAATCAGCTCCCGGGAGTACACCTGGCTCATGGATTGCAGAGAAACCGACACCATCATCAAAAAAGGGAAGCCTGCAACAAGAATAAAAAATAGAAGCAATACCGCGCTAACGACACGGAATCCAACGGAATCCTTCATTCCACATCCCCTCCGCTCCCCATACGCAAATTAACGTATGTAATCAAAAAGACAACAATAAGCAGTACCACCGACATTGCCGATGCGTAGCCCATCTGGAACTCTGTAAATGCACGGACATAGATTTGATGCACCACTGTAGTCGTCGAGTTCAATGGCCCGCCATTCGTCATGATGTTGACCTGGTCAAAGGTTTTAAATGCCTCGATGCACATAGTCGTCACGACAAAGACCGTCACAGGTCGGATACAGGGAATCGTAATGGAAAATAGCATGCGAAAGTCTCCGGCGCCGTCCACACGGCCCGCCTCATACAGCTCCTTGGGAATTGCCGCCAACCCTGCAAGAAAAATAATCATGACATATCCCACATTCTTCCAGATATTGACCGCAATGAGGCAGGGGAGCGCAAGCTTCTCATCAAAAAGCCACTTTTTCCCCGGGATCCCCATAGCCTCCAACAATTTGTTCAAAATCCCGTTTGTGGGCTCAAATAGATAGAGCCAAACCATGGAAACAGCCACCATGGACGTTACATAGGGAAACATCAACAGCGCACGGGCCGCAAACATAGCGCGGGTTTGCCGTTTCACGACCATCGCCGCTACAAACCCGATGATCACCAATGGGATCACGCTAAACACCGCGTAAATCGCCGTATTCCACATGGACCGCAAAAAATACGCATCCCGAAAAAGCCTCGCATAATTTCGAAGTCCGACCCATTTCTTCGTGTCCAGGTTGTAATTTGTAAAACTATTGACAATATTGACTCCTATCGGAATCAATACAAATAGGATGAAAAATAAGAAAAAGGGAGCGATCATCGCGTACGCCTCCCGATCGCCCCTTGTAAAAATACGTGACCTCCTGGGCCCTTTTGGCATGCCCGGCACCTCTTTCTCTATGATCGTAGACACTTCCTACTTCGCTGCAGCGGCAATCTCCTCGTCCAGCTGCTTTGCCGCATTGGCCAGGGCCTCCTCCGGAGACTCCTTGGAATACAGCACCTTTTGTACCATATCGTTGCGGACCTTTTGAAATAGCGGCGCCCAGGTTGTCCTCGGCATCCCAATTCCATTTTCCACACACTCGGCGCGCACAGCGTTCATGGGATCCAGTTTAACAAAATCCTCGACACAGGAGGTTCGAGTCACCGGGATGGCAAGGTCTTCCGCCCGCTTCATCACTTCCTCCTTGCTGAGCGCCATCTTGATAAAATCAAAGGCTGTCTCCTGCTCTTTGCAATCGCGTCCGATAAATAGCATGTTGCAACCGCAGAATGTTTTTTTCGTTGTATTGTACGGGGGGAATGCGATCCCTACCTTGCCCTCATACTGTTCATCGGCCAAAATGGGCGCCAACGCCACATTATTGATCAACGTCATGGCGGCATTTCCACTGATAAACGGATGGGTTTCATTGCTGTTGTACGGAATATTGACATCATCGATGAAACTTTTCAGGAAGGTAAACGCCTCCGCTTTCTCAGGTGTATCCAAGGTGGGATTCCCTTCACTGTCATAAAACATACCGCCATTTCCAAAAACAAAAACATCATACTCGACAAAGTTGCCAGAACTCATGGGAAAGGCAAATCCTGCCGTGGTGATGGTATCCCCCTCTTTTTCCGTAAGTTTGTAGGCATACTCTCTCAGCTCGTCCCAGGTCTCCGGCGGTGCCTCTGGGTCCAGACCGGCCTTTTCAAAGAGATCCTTTCGATAGGCAAAGATAAAGGGCGTGGTGGAATAGGCAATCCCGTAAATCTCATCCTTGTACGTTCCGTTGGCCAAAACGCTCGGCATGATGTCGTCCTTTTCATCCCAGGCATTAAAGTACTCTGTAATGGGCTGATAATGCCCCATCTCCACGCGGCTGGGGACGGATAATATGCCGTTCCCGATCAAGTCCGGCCCCAGCCCCGAACTGAACATGGTATTCAGTTTCGTATCCATGGCATCCCCGATGGCCGCCTCGTCATATTGAATTTTTACACCCGGATTGGCATCCTCAAATTTAGAAATCAGCTCTTTCCAATACTCCCCCTCGCCCTGGTCATTGCCAATGCGCACCAAAGTCAAGGTCTTATCTTTTCCTCCGGACGCGCTCTCTCCGTTAGCCGGGGTGCTCGTCTCATTCTCCTTTTGGCACCCCGCCATAGTTGCCCCACAGGACAGCAGCAACAGAAGC
Source organism: uncultured Eubacteriales bacterium (assembly GCA_959029275.1). Lineage (GTDB taxonomy): Bacteria > Bacillota > Clostridia > Lachnospirales > Bianqueaceae > Bianquea. Next base: position 3,377 of record CAUFVC010000278.1, read on the forward strand.
GCCAATCCCATCGATATGATCTTTTTCATTGTATTCTACGTCTCCTTATAGTTTCTTGCCTTCGACCAATTGCTTTTTCAGCCAGGGCGACTTGGCAAAAGGATCTCCCTGCCGTATCAAAGCGTCGTACAGATTTTTTCGCATACTGGCCAAAACTTCTGTATTCTGTTCCATTGGATATGCGATCAGATTATGGAACTCTCCCGGGTCCGCGTCCAGGTCATAGAATTCGTCCATATCCGTTAGATTCCAGATATATTTCCAACGGCCATCCGTAATCCCCCGCTGAGTGAACAGCCCAAACTGCTGGCCGTTGGATGTGAAGACAGTGTAATTCGGTCTGGCAGGCTGTTCCTCTCCGGCC
>CAUFVC010000279.1:0-3715 GCA_959029275.1 uncultured Eubacteriales bacterium
GGTTAACCTCATAGAGATTGTTGATCGTCTGCTCGTCAAAGATCTCGTCAGGCGGTCCGAACTTTGAGATCACCTCGCCCTTGACACAGCAGACATAATCCGATATTTTGGTGGCAAGATCGATCTCATGGAGCGACATGATGACCGTGATCCCCTTCTCCTGCGCCATCTCCCGCAGAATATCGAGCAATTCGATCTTGTGGCGTATATCCAAAAATGCCGTGGGCTCATCCAAAATAATCATCTGTGGCTGCTGACAGATGGCCCGCGCCAGCATGATCCGCTGTCTCTGTCCATCGCTGATCGCTGAAAAATCCTTATCCTCCAGCTCTTCCCCGTGGACTCTCTGCAGGGATTCCCGCACGATCTCATGGTCTTGTCTGGTTAATTTACCGAGTCGGTTGGTATAGGGGTACCGCCCCGTCGCCACAACCTCCCCGCATGTCATGAGCTCCGTGCGAATGCGGTCCGTCAACACAACGGCCACCTGCTGCGCCAGCTGATGATGGGTCATCTCATCCAGATCGGCGCCATCGATATAGATCTTTCCACTGATCTTGGGCAACTGTTTGATGATGGTTTTGAGGATGGTGGACTTCCCAGACCCGTTGGGCCCGATGAGCGTCAGAATTTTTCCCTTTTCTATGCCAATATTGATATCGTGGATCAACGCCTTCCTGTGGTATCCCACCGCGAGATTCTCCGTGCGAAAGTACATGCGCTCCCTCCTCTCAGGCATTTTTCTTGCGTTTGATCATCAGCCATATGACCACCGGCGCGCCAAAGATCGACGTCACGGTGCCGATGGCCATCTCCGTGGGCGCGAAGGCAGTCCTAGAAATCAGATCACAGAACAGGCAAAATACGGAACCGCACAGATAGCTGACCGGGATAATCCAAGCGGGCTTGGATGTCTTCATGAGCATTTTGGTAATGTGGGGAACCGCGATGCCCACGAAGGATATGGGACCGGCGAAGGCCGTGACACAGGCGGATAATAAGCTGGACAGGAGAATCAGCGCCACCCGGAAGGCTTTGATGTTGATCCCCATGCTCTGCGCGTACCCTTCCCCCAGCTGGTATGCGCCGATGGGTTTCGACAGGAGAAAGGCCGCCGCCAGGCCGAGAAGACAGAGGACGGCCGAGAATTTCACATTGCTCCAGGAGGCGCCGGAAAAGCTGCCCATGGACCAGGATGTAAGGTTGGCCACGTCCGTCTCTTTTGCGAAGGTTATGAAGAAATCCGTAACCGCAGAACATATGTAGCTGACCATAATGCCAATGACGAGCAGCATGGACATACTGCCGATCCGCTGGGAGAACAGCAGAACCATGCCCATGACCAACAGCGATCCGGCAAAGGCCGCCGCCACCATGACCGAGGACGGCACACTCTTCCAATATTGGAGCGCAATAATCATGACAAACCCCACCGTCATCTTCGCCCCGGAGGAAATTCCCAACACAAAGGGTCCGGCTATAGGATTGCGGAAGAAGGTCTGCAACAGAAATCCCGATACGGACAGCGCGCCTCCCAATATAGCCGCCAGCAGAATTCTGGGAAGCCGGATCTTCCAGATGATATTGCTCTCCACCGAATCGTCCCGAATTCGAAAGAAAATGATCCGGATGATCTCCTTTGCCGGGATGGATACCGTTCCGGAATTGATATTGACAATCACCAAGAGGAAGAAAAGAAGAAACAGCGCCACGATGATACATTCATAGCGAAAAATTGTCTTGACACGGTCTCGTTTCACAATTGTACCTCCAAATATAAAATATGGCCGAAGGCACTGCCTCCGGCCGTACAAGGGAAGCTTACTCCATCTTGATCAAATGCTCTGTGGTAATGGTTCCTCCGGAAGCGATGATGTCATTCATATCTTTGATAATCGATCCGATCGCCGCTGTGGACTGGGTGAAGTCAGCGGATGTATACCAAACATGCTTGTCCTTCACCGCCTTGCAGGAAGCGTACAGCTCGTTGCCGGCAATCATCTCGTCCAGGGTCGTGTATTTATCGGAAAAACTGACAAAGAAGATGTAGTCCGTATCTTGTATGGATGCATATAACTCTTCGAAATTCACGGTGCTGGTACCGGTCTCATCGGGATTGAGATCCGCCAGATTGTACTTGCCGCCGGCCAGATCGATCATCTTGGCCATGTAGTCGCCGCCATTTCGCACGTAGCACTTTCCGCTGCTGCTGCTGGTATAGAACATGGCGATGGTGACGTCGGACTTCTCCGCCGATGTCACGCTCTCCACAATGGCCTTCTGCTCTTCGAAGTAGGCGTTGGCCTCCTCCTCCATATCACAGATGATTCCCCATAGCTTGACCCATTCCACCCGGCCCAGGGGGTGATCCTCTTTGGATGAGGTCTCCACAATATAGGGGATCCCCAATTCTGTGTACTTTTCCAGCACTTCCGGGTAGCTATTGATCATGGTCGTATCCACTTGCAGCTGAATGTTGTTGGCCGTAATCATCTCATAGTCCGGTTCTTTGTATTTTCCGGAAAAGGCAATCTCGCCGGCTTCCATCTTTTTTATGACGTCCTCCACATACCAGCCATCGATATCGGTGCTCACAAGCTTGATGTGGTCCAATCCGCCAAAGGCCGCGAACAGCGACGCCATTCCGCTGCTGGACATGAGAATCCGGTCAATGGGCCTTTGCAGGACGGACACCGACGCATCCAGATCCTTCGGGACACTTTTTCCCTCCGGCACAATGAGAAATTGCCGGTCGGACTCGGAACCTGCGGTAAACATAACATATCCGCCCTTATAGTAGTCCACATGGAATCCCGTGGCGTACTCCAGCTCCAGCGCGTGATCGAAAATCAGCTCGCCGTCCACATCCTCAGCGGTGGAATCCACCTCAGAGCTCTCCGCCTGGGAAGACTCCTCCTGGGACGCCGCAGAGGAATCTCCCACAGAGGCGTCTGACGAATTCTGGCCCTGATTGCTACAGCCTGCCAAAGCCGATAACACCAGCCCCATAGCCAACAAAAATGCCATCCATTGTTTTACCCGTCGTGATTTCATACTGTACCTCCAATTTTTTTCATCAAAAAAGCCGCGTAACCCATCTGGCTGCGCGGCCGTTTTCCCACACAAAAATAAGCGCGTACCAGCGCCCAAATATCGCAGGCGTACCCTGGCACATTCCTTTAAGCAGGTCTTCTGACTCGCGCATAGGGAGAACGTCCATCTCTCCTGCATCTCTGTTCTGCCTTCCCAGTTTCCCAGTGACTGACTTGCGTCAAGGAACAGAGACTCTGCGCTCACAGCGGCGGTTCCGTTGGGGCTTGTACCCCATTCACTATTCTTCTACCGCAGTCGTTGGCTGCGGCAGACACTTAAAAGATAGATTCAATTGTCATGTATTAGCGCGTGGTTACATTCGGCTGTCTTTGTATTTCGGCTTCATTATATCACCCTGGCTTTTGTTTTGGTATAGACAAAAGCAGGTAATTTTTGTACTTTTATGTTAACCTCCCTCCGGAGCGTTAGCAGGGGGCAGAAACGCCGATGGCATCCAGCCAGCCGTCATACAGCTCATCGGCCGCTGCGGCGCTGATCTGAGGATAAAACCGCTCGGCCTCCGCCCCAAAGCCAGCCAGCTCTGCGGCATCCCGCCAGACGCCGCCGGCGAGCCCCGCCATATAGGCCGCCCCAAGGGCGGTGACCTCCGCCTCCGTCCCCG
>CAUFVC010000280.1:0-3712 GCA_959029275.1 uncultured Eubacteriales bacterium
GCACGGTGGTGTGGGAGGACGGTCACTCAACCAATGGATGGCCTCCTACCCGATTCAAACTTTATTTTACATACGATAGTTGGTCTTTGCCGCCCATGTACATTCGAAGAGGCTCCGGAATGCGGACCGATCCATCTGCATTCAAATTATTTTCCAGATAGGCGATAAGCATTCGGGGAGGAGCCACCACGGTGTTATTCAGCGTGTGGGGAAAATAATTTCCATCCTCGCCTCGAACGCGAATGCCTAGGCGGCGGGCCTGCGCATCCCCTAAATTGGAGCAGCTGCCAACCTCAAAATATTTCTGTTGGCGCGGAGACCATGCTTCCACATCGATGCTCTTCACCTTCAGATCAGCTAAGTCGCCGGAGCAGCACTCCAGCGTCCGCACCGGAATATCCAGAGAGCGGAAGAAATCTACAGTGTTGGTATACAGTTTCTTGAACCACTCCATGCTATCCTCGGGTTTGCATACGACGATCATCTCTTGCTTTTCAAACTGGTGAATGCGGTAAACACCGCGCTCTTCGATCCCATGTGCGCCGACTTCTTTGCGAAAACACGGGGAATAGCTGGTGAGCGCCTGAGGCAGATCCGCCTCGTCCAGAATGGTGTCGATGAACTTGCCGATCATGGAGTGTTCGCTCGTCCCGATGAGGTACAGATCCTCCCCCTCAATCTTATACATCATATTTTCCATCTCAGAAAAACTCATAACACCCGTGACCACATCGCCGCGGATCATAAACGGAGGGATGTAGTAGGTAAAGCCGCGGTCGATCATGAAATCCCGGGCATAGGAGAGAATGGAGGAGTGAAGCCGGGCGATGTCGCCCTTTAGATAGTAAAAGCCATTTCCGCTGGTGCGCCGGGCACTGTCCAGATCCACACCGTTTAGCCCTTCCATAATGTCAATGTGGTAGGGGATTTCGAAATCTGGGACCGCAGGCTCCCCAAAGCGCTCCACCTCTACATTCTCCTGGTCATTCTTTCCGATGGGAACGGAGGGATCAATGATGTTGGGGATGACCAGCATTCGCTCCCGGATGGCAGCGGTCAGCTCATTCTCCAGCGTTTCCAGCGCCTCCAGTTCACTTGCGATGGAGGCCACTTCCGCCTTGGCAGCTTCCGCTTCCTCTTTTAATCCTTTTCCCATAAGGCCACCGATTTTTTTGCTGATGACTTTGCGCTGATTGCGCAGTGTATCGCCTTTGGCCTTGGCCTCGCGGAACTGTTTGTCCATGGCCACCACCTCATCCACCAGCGGCAGCTTTTCGTCCTGAAATTTTTTCCGGATGTTGTCTCTGATCCGATCCGGGTCCGTCCGAAATAACATGATATCTAGCATAGTCTGCCTCCTTTTGTAGATCGGGGACAATAAAAAAGAACCCTCTCCCCTATGTCCATGGGACGAAGATTCCGCGTTGCCACCCAAATTACCGATTTTGATCGGTCACTCGCCGGTACGATAAAGGATACCACCCTTCCGGCTCGTCGCCGGCTGCTTGGAAAGTGGAAGGACAGACTCCGCCGCCGGTTTACACCCCACACCGGCTCTCTGAAGACCTTGTACTGTCGTAGCTCTCCTCAATTGCTTTGAATGGTCTTATTATAGTATATTCTGCCGCGTTTTGCAAGCAATATTTTGTAAAGTAAGCTGCCGCCGTGAAAGGGGCGAGCCATCCGCCCTATGAACTTCCATTTTATCGACAAATTGTAGAAATAATTAACATAGTATTGAATATTTTGATAGATATTGATATACTTAATATGTTAATTATTATGGGAGGTGGATAGATGAGAAAGAAACTATGGCTGTGGGCAGCCATTCTATGTATGGCGGTGTTGATTCTGCCATGCCAGGTGATGGCGCATTCCGGAAGGACGGATGCAAATGGAGGACACAGAGACAACCAAAACAAGAGCGGGCTTGGAAGCTACCATTATCATTGTGGAGGACATCCGGCCCACTTGCACCCAGACGGAGTCTGTCCTTACAGCAGCAGTGCGGCCACATCGGGCCAGACCCAACCGAAGGAGAAGGACACGATCAAAATCCATAACGCGCCGGCAGAGTTGAAAGTGGGCGATTCCCATCAAATGGAATATACCATTACGTTTACGGATCAAGAGCAGGTCACAATCGGATCCAGCGATGAAAGCGTCGTCAAGGTCCAAGATAACAGGCTCCAAGCAGTGGGGGAGGGCGAGGCGACCATTACGGTTCAGTCGTACAACAATTCGCAGTCCTTCTCGATTCACGTTAAGGCGATTCCTGTGGAGGCAATACAGACAAATCAGGACACCGTGTCCCTGGAGGCGGGCCAAAAGTGTACCATAGGCGCTAAGGTGGCGCCGGATACGGCCACATACAAAGACTTGGCATATAGTTCGTCAGACGAGTCCGTGGCCACAGTGGACGGGGGCGGCACTGTAACGGCCATAGCCCCAGGAGAAGCAGAGATCGTCATAACGGCTCACGGCAATGTGACGCTCTCCATACCGGTATCGGTCACAGAGGTCCGTCCCCAAGGCATTCTGACAAACAGAGACGTGTTCCAGATTGAGATCACAGAGGACGATGCCCTACAGGTTCAGATTGTACCTACGAATGCGGCCAATAAGGCTTACGAGATAGAATCTCTGGACCCATCCGTTGTTTTGATTGAGGATGGCACCCTTAAACCACAGAAAGAGGGGGAAACGGTTTTGCGGATTACAACGTGGAATGATGTTGTAAAAGAGATCCCCGTATCGGTTTATCACATTCCCGCGGAATCAATCCAGATTGATGACCACTCGCAAAAGTATGTTTATGGCGGCCATATCGACATTGACGCGGTCCTTTCCCTGGAGACCGTATTGGCACCGGATACATGTACATATAAGGAGGTCACATGGACTTCAGAGGAATCATCGGTTATCGAAATAAAGGACAATGTTCCCGTCATCCGTGGAACGGGGAAGACAACACTGACCGCTCATGGACCGGATGGCACAAGCGATTCCATCACGGTCACAGTCATCGACTGGGGATTACGGAAAGGTATCGCCGCCACCGGCGCAGGCATTGTATGGATTATCGTAGTTACATTCAGCATACTGTATCTTAAAAAGCGCAGGGGGCGAAAAAAGCCAGCAAAATAGGAAAAACAGAACCGATGAGCTATGAAAAAGACATGGCCCATCGGTTTTGTTTGCCCAGCATGGGCGTTCTCTAACGGGTGAAAGTCCCGAGTGCGCGTAGGCAACGACGAAGCACATAGCTGAACAGCAAGGGTGTCCATCGTGAGGTGGAATCTGAAGGAAGCAGTAAGCAAATCCTTGGCCTGACGGACAGAAACCGCATATAAGGCTCGGAAATACGGATAAGGTGGCAAAAAGCACTGAAGTCCAAAAGGTTGCCGGAAGTACGAGTAAATGCGGCAGGTACATGGAGAGAAAGAACACGCACCTTAACTGGGGAGGTCTCACAGGAGGTCTCATCAGCCGTAGTAACAACGAACTGTGAGAAGTCAGCAGAAGCCATAGTAGTGAGGAAGTTCCTGTAACGGGAATGGAGCGAAGGGCTGTACAATCAATCAGTTGAAGTACGTTCCACGTCGTAGCCGGAGCATACGCCTGTCGAAGACTTCAAAGGCGGCAAAGGCAAAAGGAGCAGAAAGGAAACAACGCATGGACACAAGTAGTCTCATGGAGCAGATAGTAAGTG
>CAUFVC010000281.1:0-3712 GCA_959029275.1 uncultured Eubacteriales bacterium
CCTGCGCAAGGTAGGATACCGGTTGGAGGAGGAGTCCGCGTGATTCGAAAGTTACGGCGCAAGTTTATCCTGATCACGATGCTGCTTGTCAGCCTTGTCCTGCTGATCGTATTTATCGTCATCTGCTTTTCCAGCTACCGGCGGATGCAGTCTGACAGTCTGACAGCTCTGCAACACGCGCTGAGCCGGGATGAAAAGCTATTGCCAAAGTTGGATTTGGACAAGCGCAAACCCGGGGAACCGTCCTCGATCCTCCCGGTTTTTTGTGTGCAATTGGATGAATCCGGAAATATTCTTTCCGTCCAGGGGGAGACCGTGGAGCCAACGGATGAGCTGGTGTCCAACGCTGTGCAAGGTGTGTCGGGGCAAGGGCGGGACAGCGGCATTCTCCTTTCCCTCTCCCTTCGGTATCAGCGGATACAGACGGCCGGCGGAGCGAACATTGCGTTTGTGGATATAACCAGTGAGCGGCAAACCATGATGAACCTCATCTTAACCTCCTTCCTCGTCGGCATCGGAGGACTGGCCGCATTCTTTTTCATCAGCCTGTTTCTCGCCAATTGGGCGCTTCGCCCTGTGGAGCTTGCCTGGCAACAGCAGCGGCAATTTATCGCGGACGCATCCCACGAGCTGAAAACCCCTCTCACTGTCATACTCGCCAACATCGGAATTTTACAGTCCCACCGGGCGGACACCATCGAAGCACAGCTGAAATGGGTGGAGTACACAAAACAAGAAGCCATCCACATGAAAAAACTGGTGGATGACCTCCTGTTTCTGGCCAAATCCGATGACGGCAGCGCGCGCATACTGTACGCAGATTTCAATCTGAGTGACGCTGTTTGGAGCAGCCTGCTCCCTTTTGAATCCATTGCATATGAGCAAGGGTTGACGCTGAATAGCGAAATCGAGCCCAACCTTTTTATGAAGGGAGATGAATCCCAGCTTAAGCAGCTGGTCGTCATTCTATTAGACAACGCCTGCAAATATGCCAAGGGCAACGGCGCCATTACCTTACTTCTGAAATCGGCCCAGGATCGCGTCCGCCTCTCTGTCAACAATACAGGGGAGCCAATCCCGAAAGAGCAGCTCCCCCATATCTTCGAACGATTCTACCGCGCCGACGACGGCGCCCGGGACCGCAAGCAGGGCGGATACGGCTTAGGCCTTGCCATTGCCAAAAGCATTGTCGCATCTCACCACGGGCGGATTTCCGTCACCAGCGACAGTGTTCACGGCACAACCTTTACCGCCGAGTTTCCCTTAGAGCGCTCATCCTGAGCGCTTTTTTTATCCTGTGGGAACGTCCGCCCGAGGCGGCCCTGCCTATGGACAAGCTAAAAATGCACCGATGCGGATCCAATGGCCATTGGATTGCGCATCCTTCTCCCCGGCGATGCGGATCTGAAGCTGGTGCGGCCCTTCCTCCAAATGGGTATCCAATACAGTGCTGCACGCGCGGTTAAACGAGAGGGCGTAGCGATCCCAGGCCGACTGGCGCTGGACCGGTCCTCCGTCGATGGAGTACTCGATCACCCCGCTGTCCTGCTCGATCGTCCAGTATATCCCGATGAGGGTGCCGGTGAAGGGTACGATAAGCTCCGCCCCCGCAGTGTCACAGGCGATAAAGCTCTCAAACCGTCCCATCATATCCCCGTCTCCCACCTTCCAGGGTCCCTGGGCCAATCCCTCTGTCGACAGCAGACACGCCTGCACATATGCTCCCGGCGTCAAGGGCGCGCTTGGCTTTTGGATCAAAAACCGGAGGGACGGAAAAACCTGTTGGATCGTCTTGGCGTACAGCTCATACCCCTGGTCGTTGGGATGAACCGTATCCGGCAGATACTCCGTCACCGCCGCGCCTGTCTTCTCCAAATATTCATAGAGGGCAAGGCCCACATTGATGGACGGAATGCCATAATACTCTGCCACGCGCTGGTGCAGTTTCACCGCGTCGGGCAGGACCCCCTTTTGGTAAAACCGATCTATGTAACTCTTTGTTATGGTGTATAGAAATACGATATGGACTTCCGGATTGTGGGCCAGCAGTTTGCGCACAATCCCCTCCACCGACCGCAGGCACAATGTCTCCTCCACAGAATCGTCGTTGACGGCAAACTCTACAAAGACCAGATCCGGGTTGGCCCAGAGAAGATCGTGATCCATCCGGCATACGCCCAGAGAGGATCCTGTCCCCCCGATCCCCGCGTTGATTTCCTTTACCTTCAACTGAGGGTTTGTGTCCTGAAGCCACGCTGTAACCCGGCTTCGATATGTGGCGGCGTCACAGCTGGCGCCAGCTCCCTCTGTGATGGAACCGCCCAGATATCCGACAACATACTCTTCCTTCCGCTCCATTGTTCTTTCTTCCTCTCTTTTATAGTCGTGTGGAATTTCACAGCCATCAACCTTTTAGCAAAAACATTCCAAAATAGGTTACCGTATTTTGACCGTTAATATACCGCATCTTGCACAGCCCTGCCAGCTGGGACACGTTCATACAGTAAGCTTCCAGGGATGAGATCGCTCTCTCGGGAAAGCGGCAGGGCTTGTCCTCCACCTTGGCGCACACCGGGCAGATCGAACACCCGCCGGCCGTCAGCTGCAAAAATTGCTCTCCCTGGGATTCGATCCGCCCTCGAATGGCCTCGGCTACGGCACTGTGCCTCTTGCTCGCCTCCTCCATCCCTTCCACGTCAAAGGAGTCCTCCAAGTTTCCAACGGTCTGGAAAATCAGCGCCTCCTCATAGTCTCTTGCCCTGGCGATAACCGTGTCCGGATCCCCGACGCTGGGGGGACATGCATAGTTTTTCTTGTAGGAGCCGCAATAGTTTGCCTCGCAGTAGGCCCTTAACCCCTTATCAAATGGAATCCTCTCCACCGGCAACACCGCTGCTTTATATGCCCCCGCCTCCAGACAAAATGTTAACATGGCTTCCTGATTCTTCATGACTTCCTCCATTCCAGAGCGTTGCCAGCCTTGCGCTCTTTTTCCAATTTATCGCAGATGGCCACCCGATCCGCATCTTCATATTGTGCCAGCATTTCGATCACCGTCCGTCCCCGGTATGTTCCAAAAACTCCGACCCGAACTTTTTTCTTCATCGTCTTCCCTCCGCTATAGAATGTCGATGCGACCCACTATGCTAGGACGATTATCTCATTTTCTTGCGTTTCTTTCAATGTACAGGATGCACAAGAAATCATCCGCTTGGCAAACCATGAAAACTGTGGTACAATGACCAAAACTGGCCAAGCCGGAATTCGCTGCACGGAGGTATGCTGCTATGCGCTATCACGATATTACCCACACTCTCAACGGAGAGGTTCCCATCTGGCCGGGGGATCCCCTGTTTTCTCTGGAACAGATTCAAACCATCGGGCAAGAATCCGACTCTAACCTTCACCAGCTTACCATGGGGATTCACACCGGCACCCACGTAGACGCCCCCTACCATTTTCTTTCCAACGGAAAGCGGCTGGGCGAAATGGATTTGTCCCACTTCATCGGGGACTGTCTCGTGCTTGACTGTCCCTGCGCCACCGGAGCCGTAGAGGTTGAGGACCTTATGGGCAATATTCCCAATGGGACACAGCGCCTTCTGCTGAAGACCCCCAACAGCCACCGTCCCTATCACGGGCCATTTGACCCTTCATTCTGCGGCGTGTCCCCAGACGCAGCCCGCTATATCGTCTCCCTTGGGATTCGCTG
>CAUFVC010000282.1:0-3707 GCA_959029275.1 uncultured Eubacteriales bacterium
GGCGGCATGGGCAGTTGGCATCATCGCAATATTCAAGACCGTGTACCGGAAATCCGGGTGACAGGGGCCTATGATGTGCGGGAGGAGGCCAGGGCAACCGCCGCCGCCAATGGCTTGCAGGTCTACGATTCCCTGGAAGCGCTTTTGGCAGACAAAACCCTCGATATCATTACGGTGGCGGTTCCCAACAATTTCCACAGGGATATCAGCATTGCCGCCATGCGGGAGGGAAAGCATGTTATCTGTGAGAAGCCCGTTGCGATGAACGCGCGGGAGCTGGAGGAGATCATCGCTGTCCGGGATGAGACGGGGCAGCTATTTTCCATCCACCAGAACCGCCGGTGGGATAAAGATTACCGAACGATCAAACAGATTGTGGAGGACAAGACCATCGGCGCGCCGTATTGTATCGAGAGCCGCGTACAGGGGTCCAGGCGATCGCTCCACGGCTGGAGGGGCTATAAGGTCAACGGCGGCGGCATGGTTCTGGATTGGGGCGTTCATCTGCTCGATCAGCTGCTGGATCTCATCGATTCCAAGGTTACCCAGGTGTACGGCCAACTTTTCAGCATCTTTTCCCATGAGGTGGATGACAATTTTAAGGCGGTGATCCGATTTGAAAATGGAGTGTCCGCCGTGATGGAAGTCGCCACCAATTGTTTCATCACACAGCCCAGATGGCATATGTCCTGTACCGATGGAACCGTTCAGATCGACGGCTGGGGGCGCGAGGGGAAGATGATTAGGCTTTTGACGGATGAGGATATGGACTGGGAGGATGAGATTGTCTACACGGCAGCCGGACCCACTCGCACCATGGCGCCAAGGCCCGTCCACACCACCCAGGAACTGGAGCTACCCGACGTCCCCGCAGAGTGGTCAAGCTACTATAAAAACATAGCAGGCGTCCTGGATGGCAGGGAGGAGCTGATCGTAAAGCCGGAGCAAGCGCTCCGGGTGATGAAGGTAATCGACCTGATTTTCCAATCCCACGAAAAAGGAACAGGGCTGGCCTGTGCGATCTAAAGATTGTCTGGGAAGGGGGAGGGACGGTGGCAGATTTGGAAGGGCCTGTTCGGACAAGCCAGCAGATCAACCATGACCGGATCGGAGGATTTCATATTAACAGCGGGGTGTTGACCGTCAGCCATGTGCCGGATCACAGCCATGATTTTGAAGAGCTGGTCTGCATTCTGGATGGCAAGGGGGAACAGATCATCAATGGAAAGTCCTTTGAGATCAAGACCGGGGACGTGTTTGTGATCCAGGGGCAGGACCAGCATGGTTTTGCCAATCTGGATCATGTGCATATCGTCAACCTCGGATATCAAAGGCGGTATCTTGAGGAGATGGAGCATGTGTTCCTGGCCATTCCAGGCTTCTCCCCCATGTTTTACGTGGCGCCGAGACATCGGAATCTTCTGGCGTTTGAGAGCCGGCTGAATTTGAAACCCACGGAGCTATCGAATCTGGCGCTCATGATCGACCAATTTAAGCAGGAATTTACCCGTAAGCGGGCGTTCTCAGAAGCGGTGTTGCAAGTTTGCTTTTATCAGATCGTGGCGTTTCTCTCGGATCAGTATTCCCAGGAGCCGTCGGATGCCCCTAGAGGGCGCTTTTTGGCTCTGGCGCCAGTTTTGCGGTATATCGAAGAGCAGTATATGCATCCCATCACCCTGGAGGAGCTGACGAAGCAGGCGGGCATGTGTACGAACCAGTTTCTGCGCGCATTCAATGAATTAATCCAGACATCGCCTATCGACTATGTGATCCGCGTCCGGATACAAAAAGCCTGCGAACTGTTGAAAAGGGGCGACCGGACCATTACGGACGTGGCCTATGACGTTGGATTTCGGGATAGCAATTATTTTTCCAGAATTTTTAAGAAGATCACCGACTGCACTCCCGGCGAATATCGCAAGAAGGTGAGATCGTGCTAGTTTTATCGGGGATAGTGAAGGCGGCGGACGGAGGATTCTGCTATACTCTCTTTACACCATGTGAGTGATGGAAAGGAGCGTATCGGGATGAATTTTGAGGAATATCGCTTAGACGATGCGGTGCTGTGCCGGTATGATCGGGTATACAATGCCTACAGGCAGATGTACGGTGATCGGGATCACCGGGAGCCTAAATTTATAGCGGTGTTGCCCAGCGAATATAACCCTGTTTGGGAGGAAAGGCTGGCCGATCCGGCTGTCATGCTGAAGGCTGAGCTAGAAAGCTTAAGGCCCCATATCGAGGCGGAGGATGATGCGGTTCTATCGGTGAGGGTCCAGTTCGGCACGGCGGTTGTGGCGGAAGCCTTTGGGTGTGAGATCGCTGTTCCACCCAACAATCTGCCATGCGCCAAGACCCATGTTGTGAAAAGCCTGGAGCAAATTCCGTATTTGGAGAAGCCGTCCAAGGAGTGTCCCACCTATCGCAGGGTTCGGGAGTGGACGGAGTATTATATGGAGCATATTCCGGAGGGATATCAAATCCAGATGGCGGATATTCAGGGGCCCTTCAATAACGCCCATCTGATCCGGGGCAATGATATATTTTATGATCTCTACGACGCCCCTGAGATGGTGCAGCAGCTCATGGCCATCGTCACGGACCACATAGCGGACTATGCCAGCTGGCAGCGGGAGTGGACAAATGCCATGGATGGATGGTTTTTTGACTGGGGCCTATGTGGAAGGGCAATGGACGGAACTCCAACTGTTCTCTTCACATGCTGGGAATAGAGCACTAATAGGAACATATCCATGCCCAAGATGTGGAGCTAATTCCGCCGCTGGATGAGGGGGGCCTCCACTACTGTGGCACAACCAAAGGCATTATTGAAAAGATTGCGGCAATTCCAGGCGTCAATGGCATTGATTACGATTCGAGCCTTCACGACGTGGAAGAGACGGCGCAGATCGTTCCGGATCACGTAGCTCTTTTGCAGGACGTGGCTGTTGACTCCCCCCTGTACAACAGGATGCTGAACAGCCGCCGATGGCCCATACCGAAGCGCAACATGATCTTCCGGATCACGGGCTTAAAGACGCCGGCTCAGGCAAAAGAGGTTATCGCCCGGCTGCGGAGAAACGCGGAGAATTCTTGACATTGCGGTGAGAGTATAGTACAATGGCACTATCGTTACAGACGAAGCCCATGAGGTTCATGGGCTTCGTTTCGGTTATCCACAGCCATAGGAATGACAGAGAGGACGCGAAAAGTATGGAGTATGAAATCATGACAGTGGCAGAGATTCCTGACTGGAATCTGATTCCCCAGGCGCGGATTGCCACCTACGCCTGGGGAGGTGACTATCGCCCGCTTGCATGGGCTAGGCTCTGTTTTGTGCCGAGACGGGGATTTCTCCTCCGGTTGGAGTGCGAGGAGACGGATCCGAAGGCCACGTACGAGAAGACCAACGATCCGGTCTGCAAGGACAGCTGCATGGAGGCATTTCTCAACTTTAAACCGGAGCTGCCCGACAGCGGATACTTGAACCTGGAAGCCAACGCGAAAGGGACGCTTCTGTGCGGCTACGGAAAGGACCGGTATGGCCGAAAGAGTTTGGGCGACCTCGGGGCGCCGTATCCCCCTGTGACGCCTTTTATATCGGCGAGCTCGTGGGGATGGGAAGCGGAGATTCCGCTGCCGCTGCTTCGGCAAGTGTACGGGGAGGCGGAGTTTGTCCCCGGAGACCGGCTCAAGGGGAATTTCTA
>CAUFVC010000283.1:0-3685 GCA_959029275.1 uncultured Eubacteriales bacterium
GAAAACATATAGTACTGGCACGGTTAAAGTTACCATCTCGAGGTCGCCAGAAGAAAAGACTCGAGTTCTCTGCACGAATACCTCAAGCAGCGTGATGCAATTGCGTTCCTTTACGACGAAGTACTATAATAAGGAAAAGCCAAGCGTAATACTGACAGACTATCAGACTGGTTCTGGGATAGGGCTCATTGATAAACATTTTGATGTCCCGAGCGGGTGCTATGCCTATTATACCACCGCGACGGTTTCCGTCGACGGTCTTGGATTCTATGAGTCTGTGGAGAAATAGCATAAGGTAGGACCCACTGTACAAATTACAGGTACAATAGCAAGCATAGGCGCGGCGTCTTTGCGATCTTTATACTATTTGGGAGGGACGATTCATGCATCGAGTGACAATAAAGAGAAGATGGACGGCTTTTTTTATCATATTTCTTGTGAGTCTGCTTGTCTGCGTATCCTGCGGATCTGGCGAGAGCGGATCGCCAGGCTCGGATTCAAAGAATGCAACAGGGGAGGAGAGCAGCCAGCCCAGCCCCGATTATTCAAACAAGACCAAGCTGGTGTATCTTGTCCCCAACGACAATAAGCCGGGTTGGCTCACGATCCGTCGAATCAACGAGGCGCTTGACGAGCAAGGTGCGCCGTATTACATTGTATTCCAAGGGCTGCCGTGGTCAGACCAGAATACGTCCATATACGGCGCAGCGGTGAGGAAGAATGTGGAGAGCGCTGACCTTCTGTTTACGGGATGGCCAGGAGGTGACTATATAGCGCTGGCGGAGGAAGACCTGCTGCTCTGTCTCGACGAGTACCTGGCCTCAGAGGAAGGGAAGAGCTTGTATGAAGCCTTGCCCGCCGACAACTGGTATGCGATCACCGTGGGGAAGTCGGTGTACGGAGTATCAGGCTATCCCTATGTGAAGAATACGCCGCCGAGCTACACGGCAAATCGGGGACTTATGGAGAAATACAAGATTACGGAGGAAGATCTGAGCAAGCCGCTGTACGAGCTGGAGGATGTGATCCGAAGGGTGTACGAAGGGGAAAAGGGAACGAAAGGATTTACCCCCATCCATACTACTCCATCCGATATTGATCGATTTGTCGGGGAAAAACCTATATCCTCCAGCGTCACCTTGAACGAGGAGACGGGGCAAGCGCATCTTTTGCTTGAGAATCCGGAATATGTGAAATGGCTGAAAACGCTATATGACTTCTATAGAAAAGGCTATGTGGCAGTCGCAACAGGCAATAATATAGAAAATCTGTTTCTTAGTGTAAGATTTGCCACAGACATGCCAACCGAACTGGCAGACGGTGGGCGATATGAGAGCGACGACGATGTAGAGGGAAGGGCCGTGGATATTGCGGTGGAGGGGTATGCAGGCTACAGCGGGGAACTCAATTTAGCAACGGCGGTATCGGTCAAGTCAACTAACCAGGAGTATGCGCTGGACTTCTTGACAAGGCTGTTCACAGATTCCTATCTGACGAACCTGATGATTCTCGGGGCGGGGTACGAGCGCGAATTGGACAGCGACGGGAGGAGAAACCCAGATATGCTGGCTGACAATCTCCTGATGTATGGAAATTATTACATTTCCGCGCCGAGCTACTATGATTATGTGGATATGAAAGACAAATACTTTGAGTTCCACAACAAGCTGAAGAAGTCCAGATTTACAGGCTTCCGCTTTGATTCTGCGCCGGTGGAGGAGCAGATATGGAGTGCAGACGCGGCGTTTATGTCATGTCTCCGGGAACTGTTCAGAACGGAGCAGGATTTCGATACCTGTCTGAGCGAGTGGCGCCAGCGATTGTTGGAAGCGGGAGCGCAGGAGGTGGTGGACGAGGCGAACCGGCAGCTCGGTGAGTTCAGAGCGGAAGAATGAGGCTTTGCGCAAAGGGGCTAAAGGGGGAAGAGTATGAGACAACATCGAGACCGGCTTGTAAAGCTATGGCTGGCGGTTCTGGTGGCAGTGGCGCTTTCCGGCTGTAGGAAAGCGCAGCCGGCGGAGTCGGGATGCCGAGAGATCGAGATATTTAGCTCCGTGACCGACAGCGGGATCGTCACAACGTATCCGGAGCCTTTACAGTTTGTGGACTTTTCGTCGAAGGAATCGGCGGTTCTGTGCAGCGAACCGGATTGCGATCATCAATGGCATAGCGACAACGACTATTGCCCGGCGTTTGAAGAGCACAGATATCCGTTTGTGTACAACGGGGAGTTGTACTTTTTTCGAAGTGAGATGTATCGGGATTCCGGGGGTGAGGTTGTGGACACTTGTAATCTGATGAAAAGCGATGTGAGTGGGACCAATGAAAAGACCGTTTGCTCTGTGCCGGGGCCGGGCGTTACTAGTCTTTACGTCTATCTTGACCAGGACGTTCTCTATTTTCCCGTAAACGAGTATGAGTCCAGCGGAGCGGGCAATGACGAGCGCAAGGTTACCCTGTATGCCTGCGATCTGAGAGGCCGGGAGGCTGAGAGTTGCGGAGTGCTTGTGGAGGGGAGGGACGCCTCCGTGCGAACATATGGCATGACAGAAGATCAGATGTTTTATGATACCTATACTTTTACAGCGGATGTGGAAGCGGGTATGACAGCGGAGGAGATCGAAGCCTTAATTGAGATCAAGAGCTATGTCATGGACGTGAAGACAAAGGAAGTGAGAGCAAATGAGCTGCCGAAGCCAGCCTTTGTGTACGGCGGCTGCTATTATTACAACCGGGACGACGGATTGTACAGCCGCAGGCTGGCGGACGGGAGCGAGACGCTCATAGCGGAACGGATGTTTGAGACGGAGGGAGAGCTGTCCTGTTACTATGTGGACGGGAAACTCTTTGTAGGAGAACGTCCGGACGGAGGCTCCTTATATGACATATACCTTCGATATTATGATATGGAGAGCGGCAAGCTAACGGACATAGGGGAGAACAACAAGGTGTGTACGATAGTGCTAGCCGCGTATAAGGACGAGTACTTTCTGAGCCTCGGCGATTATAAGCAGGAGGATAGCCTGACGAAGCTGGCCTATATTAAGAAGTCAGATTTTTTGAAGGGGGAATTTGATCGTTACATTCTGCTCAACTAGCGGGATGATGCGATATAGCAAAGGCGCCGCACAAAAATACAAAGGGGGAAGAGTATGAAAAAGATCGCAAAAGTAGTTTCGCTGGCACTGCTCATGGTGGCAGTTTGTTCCACTACCGTAGCCGCCCTGCCGAGCTCGGCTACGAAAACTATCCCTGGAAGGGGAACGGTTGAAGTTACAATTTCAAGGTCGCCAGAATATAAGACTCGTGTCGTATGTACAAATAGCTCAAGTGGCATGATAGAATTGGAGTCCTTTATAACCAAGTACTATGACAAGGAGAGGCCAAGTGTGATCCTGACGGATTATCAGACTGGCTCTGCAATACCCAAAATTGATAAATACTTTATGGTCCCGAGCGGTTGTTATGCCTATTACACCAAAGCGACAGTTTCCGTTGATGCGCTTGAGTTTCATGAATCTGTGGAGAAATAGTATCCGATAATACTCATAGGAAACATAGGCGCGGCGCCTTTGCGGTTTATACTATTTTAGAGAGACGATTCATGCAGAGTCATGTCGGTGAAGCTCCAAGAGAATCGGCGTGTGGTCTAAAGGGGGAAGAGTATGAGACAACATCGAGACCG
>CAUFVC010000284.1:0-3671 GCA_959029275.1 uncultured Eubacteriales bacterium
AGTACGAGGGGGAGCAGTATTACGCCCATTCTACGGATACCGATACGATCAAAGCCAGCGCCATTGCACTGCTGAATGGGATCAACAACTGTATCCTGTCTCGCCTGTAAATCTTTAGGACTCATTTTGCTCGGTGCGTTCGAATTTGCCGCCAAATCTGTCCAAAGGAATAGTGAATTGCAATTCCCACAGCGAGTATCGCCGCAATTTCCATCGTCTCGATAAAGGTCCGCCCGCCCATGGCATACTCGCCGCCGAAGATAAAGAACATCGTTCGGTACATCCCCGCGCCAGGGACAAGGGGAATAATGCCGGGGGCAAGAAAAACCGTGATGGGAGCCTTTTTAAATCGAGCCAGATGGCCAGTTAGAATGCTGAGGGCCAAGACAGCGATGAAATTGGCCATCAGAGAGCTGACGCCCAGTTGAAGTGTTACCGCATACACGAACCAGGAGCAAGCGCCGGCGATTCCGCAGCAGATTAGATGGGAACGGCTTGCGTTAAAGAGGATGGAAAAGCCAAGCGAGGCGCCGAAAGCGCAGGCGGTCTGAAACAGAATATCGGGAGAGATGGGCCATTCCCGCCCAAAGGAGAACCAATAGACGGTCTCAGCAGGCGCCATGGGGGAGAGAGGGGTAAAGGCATAGAAGTGGAGGACGAGGCTGACGCCGGCCGCGATGGAGATGGCGATTAAAGCCGCTTCAACCCCCTGCGCGACCCCGGATAGATAATCGCCGTTGAGGGTATCCCGCACCGCGTTGGTTATGGCGATCCCCGGAACTAAGGGCATGAGAGCGCCGATGATGATGGGGTCCAGATATTCGCCTAGCCCTAGGGTGTACACGAGCAAAACTCCGGAAAATCCAATGAGCACGGAGGACGCAAAATCTTTCATAAATCGGGGAATCCTCAGATGGTCAAGGGCCAAAACGAGGATGCCTAGGAGAACGCCTGTCACACAGGAACTGGCAAAATCCCGGGGGCTTCCATTAAACAGGATGGTAAAGAGCCCACAGACAAGGCTGTATGTCAAGAGCAGGAGAGGCCAGGGGTAGGTGGATAGAGATTTCAGGCTTACCAGGGTTGATTTGGCGTCCTCCAAGCTGAGAGAGCCGGATACAAGTTTTCGGGATATGTCATTGACGATGGAGATTTTGTGGAGATTGGTTGTATGGGTATTCACACGGCGAACGGTGGTCAGAGGCTGATCCAGAGTTGGATCTTCCAGCGTAACAAAGATTCCTGTTATGGTGACAAAAGCTTCCGTGCTGGCAAAGCCAGAGATAGAGAGAATTCTTGTGATGGTATCTTCCACGCGGTACGTCTCCGCGCCATTTTGCAGCATGATCTCACCGGCTAACAGTGCAATGTCATAGATGAGCCGGTATTGAGGCTGCGTTTGGGATGGGTTCGTCATAGTAGGTTTTCCTCGCCAATTCTAGTTAATATCAAAACAGTATTATTATATGACAGAATAAAGCGAAATGCAAGTGATTCCGCCGTTGCCAAGTGAGGGAATCTATGCTATAATAGGGGAAAAACAAATTGGAGGAAAGCGGAATGTATGAGTTTGAGGAAATTCTGAAGGTTGATCCCGAAGTGGCGGCGTCTATGCAGTCGGAGATCGGCCGTCAGAATCATAAGATCGAATTGATTGCGTCTGAAAATTTTGTGTCCAAAGCTGTTATGGCGGCGATGGGATCGCCACTTACGAATAAATATGCGGAGGGATACCCGGGAAAGCGCTATTATGGCGGCTGTGAGTTTGTTGATCAGACAGAGCGCCTGGCCATAGCTCGCGCTAAGGAGCTTTTTGGGGCGGACCACGCCAATGTGCAGCCTCATTCAGGTTCCCAGGCGAATTTTGCCGTGTACTTTGCCTTCCTGAAGCCGGGCGATACGATTCTGGGCATGAGCCTGGCCCACGGAGGACATTTGACTCACGGAAGCCCGGTCAATGTTTCAGGCTCCCAGTATCATATTGTGAGCTATGGCGTCAGCGAGGAGACGGGCATGATCGACTACGAGGAGGTTCGCCGCATTGCGCTGGAGGCCAAGCCGAAGATGATCGTCGCAGGCGCAAGCGCGTACTCCCGTACATTGAATTTTGCAAAGTTCCGGGAGATCGCGGATGAAGTTGGCGCGTATCTCATGGTGGACATGGCACATATCGCAGGCCTGGTGGCGGCGGGGCTGCATCCGAATCCGGTTCCCTACGCCGACGTTGTGACGACGACGACCCATAAGACCCTTCGGGGACCTCGGGGCGGCATGATATTGTGTAAAGAAGAGCACGCGAAAACCATCGATAAGGCGATTTTCCCCGGCATACAGGGCGGACCCCTTTGCCATGTGGTGGCGGCGAAGGCCGTCAGCTTCAAAGAAGCGCTGCAACCGGAATTTAAAGAGTATCAGCAGCAGGTGGTCAAGAACGCCAAGATGCTGGCCCAGAGCCTGTTGGATCGCGGATTTGACATCGTTTCGGGGGGCACGGACAACCATTTGATGCTCGTGGACCTGCGCAGGAAGAATATAACCGGCAAGGCGGCGGAGAAGGCACTGGACGAGGTGGGCGTAACCTGCAATAAAAACGCCATCCCCTTTGACCCGGAGAAGCCCTTTGTCACCAGAGGGATCCGGCTTGGGACACCGGCCGTGACAACCCGGGGAATGAAAGAGGACGAGATGGTTACCATAGCGGAGATTATCGACCTGGCCATCAGCGATTTCGAGGGGAATCGGGAGCGGTGCAGGGGCATGGTGGCCGAATTGCTGTCAAGCTTTCCCCTGTACGAATAAGTTTTGATCGTTTTTCGCTGCACAAAAAATCCCCCCAGCCGCAGGGCTGGGAGGTCAAACCAGTACGGTCCGGCTGTCCACTGACAGCCGGATTTTTTTGGGATCCCACCAGGGGGTTAGTCAATATACTTGTCGAGGAAGGCACGAATCGTCTTCCAATACAGTTCAGGTGCCTGCCGGACGCATTGTGCATGCCCCGCGCCCGGGATAGAGAGTTTTTGTTTTTCACAGGTGGCCGTCTCGTAGAGGGGGGCCAGCATATCGTAGGGAACAAAGGTGTCCTCCTCGCCGTGAATGAACAGCATGGGTGTGATGGATTTGGCGACCTGGCGAATTGCGTTGGCATCCCGCAATGTGTAGCGGTCCGTAAAGCGCATCATCAGATTGGCCATGCTCAAAACCGGAAAGGGCGGGAGTTTGTACTGAACATGTAGCTGTTCGGCACATTCAGCCCAGGCAGAAGTGTAGCCGCAATCCTCGATAATGCATTTCACGTTGGGGGGCAGAGGATCGCCCGAAACCATCATAACCGTGGCGGCCCCCATGGAGAGGCCAAACAGCGCAATCGAGGCCGCTGGGTCCTCCTCGATCAGCCGGTAGATCCAGCGGATGACGTCCATGTGGTCATGCCAGCCAAAGCCGATATAGTGTCCCTCGCTCTCCCCATGCCCCCGGAGATCTGGCACTAGAAGATTGTATCCGTGTTGGTAAAAGCCGCGGCCGTAATCTGTCATCTCAAGGCCACGGCCGTGATAGCCGTGGACAAGGATGGCGTATTTGTGGGATCTTTCTGGACGTTTAAAATAATAGGCCTTCAGCTGGAGATCATCGAAAGATTGGATCTCCCAGCAGCTTATATTGTTTGGATTGAC
>CAUFVC010000285.1:0-3667 GCA_959029275.1 uncultured Eubacteriales bacterium
GAGTCTGGGACGATCGCCACACCGTGGGGGGACTGCCGGATCAAAAGGGGATATTATAAAGGGGAGCTGATCCGACAGGCTCCGGAATATGAGGATGTAAAGGCCATAGCGCTGCGCTGCCGTAAACCCTTTTTGGAATTGTATCAGGCGATCCAAAAGCTGGCGGACAGCAAACACTCTGATTGAAGGGAAACGCCGCAGTGGCAAGATTTTAGAAAATGTATCCATGTTTTGGGTCTTCCGGCCACCCTGTTGTTTTGGGTAGAAAAATGTGATATAATTCCGGCATAGTTGGCTTTAAAAGCCGCATAGAAGGGAGCAATGACCGTGGAGTGGCAATCTGTTTCAAACGGATATGTTTTGCGCGGCGCTCGCTACGAGGCGCGCCTTGTTTTAGATCCGATTCCTTTCTTTCGCTTTGTCCTTGACGGGATCTCTTTCGGAGAGTTACCCGCAGTCAGCTGTTTTGATCAGGCGGAGGAAAAAGAGGTACTATCCAATGTGGAGCTCAAGCAGATTGACCGGCAAGGCGACCGCCTGACAATGCTATTTCAAGCAGCCAGCAACCTGTGGCAGTCCCACACCTTTACCTGGACGTTTGAGAAAAGATATGCGGAGTATTCTCACACGATTCAAGGGACCGGCGCCCTTGGCCGGTGTTACTTTTTCTCCAGCGGTGTTCCGGGTGAATATGACGACGGTGAGAGCGGCGGCTCAGCGACCAATGCCAGATTGAATGCGGAGCACTATTTCAATCCCGCAGTTAATTTAGGAAATGTAGAAGGTTATACGAATTCGCAATTTTCGCGCACCGGCCTCAGCGGAGAATTCAAGGTGCCGGGCGATTTGTTCATGCCGGAACGCGCGTGTGGCTTGTTTGCCCCATCGCCGCTCTTCTTTTCGTTTTATGAGAGGGGATGCGCCATGGGAATCGGACTGGGGGCCAAGCCGGGACAATACCGATTTAATGCGTTTGAATACTCTGGCGCGCGCAAGAAAGGTGCTTCTTTTCACGTCCAATATTTTGGCTATACTGAGGCAGAGGGGGAATACACAGCCCCTACAGTCTCGCTCACATTCGGGAGCAGTCCATTTGATACATTAGAAAAACATGTGGATTGGCTGGACGCCAGAGGGTATGCGACTCATTTTGCCAGCCAGGAAACGCCGGCATGGCACCGGGCGCCGATCTTTTGCGGGTGGGCCGAACAGACCGTACAGGCGGAGCGGCGTGGCACTGCGCCGGGCGCTGAGGCGACGCAGGCGAATTATGAGGCGTGGATTGCGGAAGCTGCGCGCCGCAATATTCCCATATCCACCATTGTGATTGATGATAAGTGGCAGAAGTGGTATGGAACCTTTGAGGTTGACCGGGAGAAGTGGCCTGACATGAAGGGATTCATAGAGGCGCAACATGCGGCGGGACGGCATGTTCTCCTGTGGACGGCCAGTTATCACACAGAGGGCCTTCCGGATGAGTGGTGTATTCGAAACCGTGCCGGCAAAAAGCTGTTTGCGGATGTGGCGAATCCAGAGTATGAAAAATTCATTCGAAGTCAGATCTCCTACCTTGTGGGGGAGGTTGGCGCAGATGGATTCAAAGAGGACTGGATCGGCGGTTCCGGGCAGGAGAGGGAGATACCGGGGTATGGAAAACTGCACGGGATCGAGATGGTGCGCCGGTTCCAATATATTCTGTGGGATGCAGCACATCGGGCAAAACCGGATGCGATGGTTGAGACGCAGACCCCCCATCCCTTATTCCGGGAGTCTTCCGATGTATTGCGCCTGAATGACCTCTGGTTTTCGTCCCGGCATGTCTGTGAGACAATGCAGACGAGGGCGCGCATCGCCCGGATATGCGGGTGGCAAGTGCTGGATTGTGATAATGCTTCCTGCACGACGGCAGAAGAGTGGTTTCGCTACGCTCAGTTTCAAGTGCGGCTTGGGACTCCTGCCCTTTATTTCCTGAATGCGACAGAATCCTTTCAGGAGCCGATCCCAGATGCGATGTGGAGCTATCTGGCCGCCATCTGGGAGCAATATGTAAGTGAAAACTTTTGACCGATGGGAGCGCAAACTGGGGCCTTGGCCCCGGTTTTTTCATTTTCAGGCATAGGGGCGCCCGCTCTTGACACCGGATTACGTATCGGTATAAGAGGACAATCGCCTGCGGTACTCGCTGGGCGTAAGCTTTTCATACTGCTTAAATAATTTTTCAAAATATCGCTCGTCGGTGAAGCCTGTCTTATGCGCAATCTCACAGATCTTCTCGTCGGACGAGATGAGAAGTTCCTTCGCCTTTTGGATGCGCAGATTTTGCAGATAGGCGATGACGCTCATCCCTGTTCTATTCTTGAAGATGCTGCTGAAATACGTGTAATTCAAAGACACCACGTTAGCTAGAATCGTTAAGGTCAGCGGCTTGTGATAGTTCTGCTCCATATACTCAATGGCCAGTGATATGGCGTCTTGCTTGACCCACCGGCTCTTGAGCCGCTGCCGGCAAAAATTCAATAATTCCTGCTGTGTGCGGCTCTCCAGCTGATCCAGAGTGCCGGCGCTATCGCCTGCGGACAGCAGGGAAGGCGCTTTAAAAGTCTCCCCCAATTCCTGCCGGATGAAGCTTTCAATATTGCGCAGACATTCCGGGATCATTTGAACGGAAGTGGGGACCGTGCGAAATTTTGTGAATAAATTGCTTACATCCTTTTCCAGCGCGGCAATTTCCGGAAGGCGGAGATCGCGGCAGAGAGAATCACAGCAGTGCAAAATTTGTGACTGAATCTTCGGCGGGCAGATCGCTGAGGTCTCCCACAAATAGGTCAGACTTGAAGTGACGGCAAAGCGGTTGTACAGCGCCGCCTCTGCCTTTATCGCAGTATCTTTCAGTTGGAAAATGCTTTCTGACGCAGGGCCGATACCACAGGAAAGCGGCAGTGAATCGATGTCCCGGCACTGCCGTAGAAATGTTTCTAAGAAACGCGGCAATGAACAATAGGTTCGCTCTTCCGCCATAGAAAGATTGATGACAGCGCAAAAAAAGTTTGTATATACGGGAAATACCAGATAATGAGTAAAAATTTCTGACAGAAAGGCCCGGAGCTTTTCATGTATCGCGGCGGGGGGAAGAGTGCTATTCTCGAAGTGGAAAGCAAGAAATCCAAAGGGAGCGGCTTGAAAAAAACTGTCCTCTGTGGAGAGAAACGAAGAGATCGCTTCTTCTGGCAGGGAATCACCCCACACCTCCCGCATTTGATCCAGCAATATGCCTGAAAGAATCTGGGTCTGTGACGTGTGACGAGTTAGATTTTGGATACAGCGGGCCAGTGATGTACACAGCTCATCCGGGTCCACAGGCTTGAGCAGATAATCTTCGATTCCCAATTGAATGGCGGTCTTGGCATAGGAGAAATCGTTATAGCCGCTGATAATGATGCTCTGAAAATCACTTCGGATCTGCT
This sequence comes from uncultured Eubacteriales bacterium, assembly GCA_959029275.1. Taxonomy (GTDB): domain Bacteria; phylum Bacillota; class Clostridia; order Lachnospirales; family Bianqueaceae; genus Bianquea. The sequence goes on from CAUFVC010000285.1 coordinate 3,465, forward strand.
GCATCCGGCGTAGAAGCTGGAGACCGTCGCAGTTGGGCATACGTATGTCGGTCATGACAAGATGAATCTTCTGCTGTGAAAAGATCTGGAGCGCTTGTTGGCCGTCCTCCGCTAGATAGATCTGCCCAATGGGGAGATCGAACCCTGCGGCAAGCTTTTGCAGCCCCATCAAGATAACTGGTTTGTCCTCGCAAATCAGCAAA